>NZ_JBTSWJ010000023.1:0-44131 GCF_054612375.1 Alsobacter sp. R-9
AGGAACAGGAACGCAACCGTCGGACCCAGCCCACGCGTCAAAGCCTCACCAGCCCGACGCTTCGCCGTCGATATGTCCTTGTCCTGAGCCATCGCCGCACCGTCCGCGTTGCGCCTCTGCCGGCGCTGTGGGGGATCCCGGAGCGACGACCCCGTCTTGCCGGGGCCGCCGCGCCCTTACATCTGGAAGTTGTCAGGAGCCGACAAAACCAGCCGACGCGGTTCAGGGAAAGTCGATCTCATTTTAATGATGAAGACGGAAACCGGCTCTGCCCGGACGCCCCTTGCTTGCGAGAAAACGCACATGAACGCCATCGAAACACCTCCGAGCGCCAGAAGCGGCCCCTGGACCATGCGCTCTTGAGACGATCTGGAGAGGTTTCCCGCTCCATGCCTGCCGCTACGGTGGTCCTCAGAATCCACTGTGTGACCCACCAGGGCAGCGGACAAGCTCAATGAATAATTAAACCAAATTACTCAATTGCAAGTTTTTAATCTGTGCAGATCCGTCAATCTCCACAAGGACCAAGACTTCATCCGTCTGAAGTCTGCCTCTCTACTGGTCGATGGGCCGTCCAGCCGGACGAAGGACTTGCAGAAGGCTCAGACCAAAGACGTGGGCCGGAGCGCTGGCCCCGGCCCCTTGGTCCGATCGGCGGGCGACGGCTGTCAGGCAAGTTCGGGGAAGGGAATGATGGTCGACTTCACCGTCCGCATCGCCATGGCGTCGGCGACGGCCGCCTTCAGGCCGTCCTCCGAGAAGGGATAGACCGTCTGCATGTCCAGCCACGGATACTTGTCCCGGGTGCGGTAGAGCATGTCGACCCCAAGGGGCAGGTCGTTGGCCGTGAAGCCCCACGACCCGAGGATGTTGAGATCCTTCGTACAGAACCGATGCCAGTTGGTGTTGATCGAGCCCGCATCCGTGAACTGCCCCATCTCGATGTAGGTGCCGCCGTCGCGCAGGAACTCGATGCCCTCCGGGCCCGCGGTCGGATGGCCGGAGCAGTCCATGACCACGTCGGCACCATAGCCTCCGGCCAGTTCACGAACGGCGCGGATGCGCTCCTCGCTGGTCTTCGCCGCCTCGATGTCGACGGTGGCGTGGGCACCGAAGCGGCGGGCGAGTTCGAGCCGCGGCTTCTCCGGAGCACCGACGCAGATCACCTTTCCGGCGCCCATCTCCTGCGCGGCGGCGACGGCGAGGATGCCGATCGGCCCCGAGCCCTGGATGACCACCGTGTCGCCCCAGGTGAAGCCGCCGGCCCGCATGGCCCGGTTGAAGCCTCGGATGCAGGAGGTCAGCGGCTCGGAGAGCGAACCGAGGCGCAGCGACATGTCGTCGGGCAGCTTGTAGATCTTCGTGCCCGGCAGCATGTCGAGATCGACATAGACGTACTCGGCCCAGCCGCCCCACAGGTGGGGCGCCTTGTCGAAGCCGAGATAGCGTCCGTAGTAGACCGGCGTGAGGCACTTGTTGGCGGTCTGCGGGTAGTGCAGGCACCAGTGGCACCGCCCGCACGGCATCAGCGGCGGAATCATGACCTTGGAGCCGACCTCGAGGGGCTTGCCCATGAAGTCCTCGGTGAACTCGTCGCCCTTCTCGACGATCACGGCGCCGATCTCGTGGCCCAGCGTGAACGGCCACGGCAGAGGCTTCGGCCAATGGCCCTTGAGGATGTGCTGGTCGGTGCCGCAGACACCGCAGGCGCCGATCTTCAGCAGGGCGGCCTTTCGGGGTACCTCGGGCCACGGGACCGTGCGGATGACGGGCTCTGCGCCGGGTCCGTCATAGGTTGCGACGCGAATGTTTGAGGCCCTGGCCATGGCGCTCTCTCCCTGTGAATTCAATCTTGTCCAGCGACTGTGCGGAGAGCCGGCGGTCGTGTAAAGCGCGACGACCGACGCGCGGCGCAAGGCGGCCATGCCTTGCCAATCCCAGGGCGCTCCTGCTCGACTGCGCCAGACACCGAGGATCGATCCGATGAGCCAGCACCACGACCTCCCGTTCCGCCCCGACACGATGGTCTGGGGAGTGTTCGATGCGGCGATCGCGCCGGTCCTGACGATCGAGTCCGGCGACACGGTGAGCCTCTCCGCGCTGCCCGCCTGCACCCGGCCACGCCTGCCGGCGGACCCCTCGTTCGTCGTGCCTCCGCTTCTTCTGGAAGCCATGGAACGGCTGAAGCCGGGACCGTCCTCCCATTTCGTGTCGGGGCCGATCGCCGTGCGCGGCGCCGAGCCGGGCGACGTGCTGCAAGTCGACATCCTCGCCGTATCCTGCTGGATGGACTGGGGCTACATGACCATCCAGCCCCTCAAGGGCACGCTGCCGGACGACTTTCCCGAGGCCGTGCTCATTCATCCGCGCATCGACCATGGCGCCGGGCTGATCCGCATGCTGCCGGGCGTCGACGTTCCGCTCGATCCCTTCTTCGGCGTGATGGGCGTGGCGCCCCCGCCCGCGTGGGGGACACAACCGACGATGGTGCCGCAGGCCTTCGGCGGCAATCTCGACAACAAGGAATTGAGGGTTGGAACGAGCCTCTATCTTCCCGTATGGGCACCCGGCGGCCTCTTCTCGGCAGGCGACGGGCATGGAGCGCAGGGAGACGGAGAGGTCTGCCTCACCGGGCTCGAGACCGGGCTCAGCGGCACGTTCCGCCTGACCCTCCACAAGGGACTCGGATGGACCTGGCCCTATGCCGAGAACACCACACACATGATCTCGATGGGGATGAACGAGGATCTCGACGACGCCGCGCGGCAGGCGCTCCGCGAGATGATCACGCACGTCACGCGGCGCACCCGTCTGACCCGCGAGGAAGCCTACATGCTGTGCTCGCTCGCCGGAGACCTGCACGTGACGCAGACGGTCGACGGCAACAAGGGCGTGCACATGATGCTGCCCAAGGCGCTGCTCGACGGGGTGCGGACCGGCTGACGCAGCCTCTGCCCGTGCTCAGGCCCGCCGGAAGGAGGCGGGTTCCAACCCATGGCGGGCGAACTTGTCGTACAGGGTCTTGCGGGCAACTCCGAGGTCCTCGCCAACGGCCCGCACGTCCCCCCGGTGGCGGAGGAGAGCCTCGCGCAGCAGTCCCGCCTCGAAGGCATCCACACGGGCGGCGAGCGAGTCGTCGCTCGAACCGGCGTCGGCCCCCTGGTCCCCGTTTCGCAGGCCCGGCTCCAGCCCGAGCACCGCACGCTCGGCCGCATGAGCCAGTTCGCGCACGTTGCCCGGCCAGTCTCGCGCGGCGAGGGCCGAGCGGTAGGCGACATCCAGTTGCGGCCGCGGTCGCCCGAACCGCACGGCAGCACGGTCGAGAAAGTGCTCGAACAGCAGCGGAATGTCGTCCCGCCGCTCGCGCAGCGGCGGCAGCGCCAGCGCGACGACATTGAGCCGGTAGTAGAGATCGGCCCGGAAGCGTCCTTCGGCACTCGCCTGGGCAAGATCGACCTTCGTGGCCGCCACCACCCTGATGTCGACGGGACGCACCTCGTTGGTGCCCAGCGGCTCGACGACGCGCTCCTGCAGAACGCGCAGCAGTTTCACCTGAAGCGCCGGGGACATGCTCTCGATCTCGTCGAGAAAAAGCGTTCCGCCGCTCGCGTGCTCGATCTTTCCCACGCGCCGCTTCTGAGCCCCCGTGAACGCCCCCGCCTCGTGGCCGAACAACTCGCTCTCGATCACGCTTTCCGGCAGCGCACCGCAGTTCAGTGCCACGAACGGGCGGTCGCGACGGGTGCTCCACCGGTGCAAGGCCGTCGCCACGACCTCCTTGCCGGTGCCCGTCTCGCCGAGCACCAGCACATCCACGGCGGCGTCGGCGATGCCGCGGATGGTCTGGCGCAGCGAGGCGACGGCGGGAGCCTCGCCGAGGAAGACCACGTCGTCCTCCCGCGCCTGCGCCAACGCACGTGCCAATCTGCGGTTGTCTAGGACGAGGCGCCGCTTCTCGAGGGCCCGCGCCACCGAGGCCACGAGGCGATCTGCAGGGTAGGGCTTCGCCAGAAAATCGTAGGCGCCCTCGCGCATCGCCTCCACGGCCATCGCGATGTCGCCATGGCCCGTAATGAGGATGACCGGAAGGTCCGGATCTGCCTTCTGCAGGGTGCGGAAGAGTTCGAGCCCGCCTATGACCGGCATGCGGACGTCGGTGACGACGATTCCGGGAAAGTCCCTTCCGACGACTTTCAGCGCCTCCTGCGCCGACGGGAAGGGCAGGACCTCGAAGCCCGCGAGCTCCAGGCTCTGCGCGTTGGCCCGCCGGATTTCCTCCTCGTCGTCGACGAAGGCGATGGTTCCGCCCGGCGTCATGCCCCCTCCCCCACGCGCCTGAAGGTCACCACGAAACGCGCGCCCCCCTGCGGAGCATGTCCCGAGGCGATGCCAGCCCCGAAGTCCTTCAGGATGTCCCGGCAGATGGCCAGGCCGAGGCCGAGGCCGTCGGCCTTGGTGGTGACGAATGGCGTGAACACGTCCACCTCACCGCCCGGCAGGCCGGGGCCATTGTCCGTGACCGTCAGCACTGCAGTCTCCGCCTCCTCGGTGATCTCGATCGCGATGGCAGGCCGTTCTGTCCCGGACACGGCGTCGAGCGCATTCTGCAACAGGTTCACGATGACCTGCTCAATCCGCACCGTCTCGCCCAGCACCGCCACGTCGCCCGGGGGCACCCGCAGGTCCAGCGTGACGCCCTGCCTGCGGATACGATGCTCGATCAGAAGCAGGGAGCCTTCCAGGGCCGCCGCGAGGGAGACAGGTTCGACGACGCCTGCCGCCTTGCGGGCAAATCCCCTCAGCTCCTGCGTGATCCGCCCGATCCGGTCGGTCAGAGTCGCGATCGAGCCCAGGTTTCCCCGGGCATCCTCGACGCGGCCCCGGTCAATCAGGACAGCCGCGTTGTCGGTGTAGCTGCGGATGGCCGCAAGCGGCTGGTTGACCTCGTGCGCCACGCTCGCTGCGATCTGGCCCATCGTCGCCAGCTTGTTGGCCTGGACCAACTCGTCGCCGAGCTGGCGCAGGGCCGCCTCGGTGCGGCGCCTTTCCTCGACCTCGGTCTCGAGGCGCGTGTTGGTCTCCCTCAGCTCATGCGTGCGTTCGGCGACACGCTGCTCCAGCTCCTGCCGGACGAGTTCCTGTCGCCGTGCCCGCTGGGCCTGGCGGTTGCGGCCGGCGAGCCACAGCCCCGCGGCTGCTGCTGCCAGCAGCGACGCCAGTCCCGCAATGGCCCGCGCCTGCCATGCCGCCCGTTCCAGCGTCGGCTCCACCGGCGTCAGCGTGTGCAGGGTCCATGCGGTGCCCGGAACGGCAGAGGCCAGGTGAAGCGCGGGCCCGTCGAGGCCGCCGCCCGTCACCGTGACGAGATCGGCATCGCGGCCCGAGGAGACAGGCAGGGGGGCGAGTTCGGGACGGCCGATCCGGAACTCGGCCTGCACGCGGCGCGCCGTGTCATCGTCGAGGGGAGCGACGGTGCGGAAGCGCCAGCCGGGCCAGTCGGTGACGACGACGATTCCGTCGCGGTCGACCACGTAGGTCCGCTCACGACCCTGGCGCCACTCCGTCTCGATCGCGTCGAATTCCAGCTTCACGGCCACGACGCCGGCGATGCCGCGCTCGTCCACGACCGCCCGGGACAGATAGAGGCCGGGCCTGTTGCTGACGGTCCCGAGGGCGAACTGCTCGTAGGCCCCGCTGGTGATGGCATCGCGAAAGTAGGGGCGAAAGGCGTAGTTCTGGCCGACGAAGGAGGTGGGCTCGCGCCAGTTGCTCGACACCACGGTCAGGCCGCTTGCGTCCATGGCGTAGATGACGGCAGCGCGCGTGAGGCGGGCGAGGTCCTCCAGCTTCGCGTCGAGATGCTGCCGCCCAGAGGGTGTCGCCTCTCCGCGCAGGACGCGCGCCAGTTCGCCGTCTCCGGCGAGAATGGAGGGCAGTGCACGCTGCTTCTCGATCTCGCTGCGCAGGGCCGTCACGTGCAGCGTGGTCGCCGTGGAGGCCGTCCGCCGGACGTCGGCCAGCGCCACGTCCTGGCCGAGACGGCCGGCCCACCAGACGGACGCCACGAACAGGATGAGGGCCGCCGCGGCGAGGAGTGGCCAGCCGCGGCGAAGCATCGGGGAACTCTGCACCGCCCCCTCGAAGGATCCGGCCCGGGATGGTGAAACCGCGACCATGCCTTTCCCGCGTGAATGACGCGAAAGCATACGGGCTCCTGCTCGGCCATGCCATCCGAACCCGCCGTGCGGATTTCGGCACGGGCCGCAGGGCTGGAGTCACCATTGCCACACACCCGTTTCTGCAGTGACCGAAGACGCCCTCTGAAAACACTCGCTTTTCCGGTTGCGGCACGGTGGCACGCCGGTTGCCGGGGATTTTGGGCCGCCGGTCCGCCGGCGGTCGAGGAAACCCAGGCGCCCCAGCAGACGATCGCGCAGCCGGAGAACCGGATCGCCTTCGACCGCCGCGCCGACGAAGGAGGACGACCATGGCCCATGCCATCTCCGGCGCCGCCGTCGCGCCGCGCAAGCCGCTCTACAAGGTGCTCTACGTCCAGGTGCTGTTCGCGGTCGCGCTCGGCATCCTGCTCGGCCACTTCTACCCGCAGCTCGGCGAGCAGATGAAGCCGCTCGGCGACGCCTTCATCAAGCTCGTCAAGATGATCATCGCGCCGGTGATCTTCCTCACGGTCGTCAGCGGCATCGCGGGCATGACCAACCTCGAGAAGGTCGGGCGCGTCGGCGTGAAGGCGCTGGCCTACTTCCTCACCTTCTCGACGCTGGCGCTGGTCGTCGGCCTCATCGTCGCCAACGTCCTGCAGCCCGGCGCGGGCCTGCACATCGATCCGAAGTCGCTCGACATGAAGTCGGTCGCGACCTACGCCGCCAAGGCGCACGACCAGTCGATCACCGGGTTCCTGATGAACATCATCCCGGACACGGTCGTCGGGGCCTTCGCCTCGGGCGAGATCCTGCAGGTGCTGTTCTTCTCGATCCTGTTCGGCTTCGGCCTCGCCTTCATGGGCGACAAGGGCAAGCCGGTCCTCGACTTCATCAAGGTGGCGTCCGAGGCGATCTTCGGCGTCGTCAACATCATCATGCGCGTGGCGCCCATCGGCGCGTTCGGCGCGATGGCCTTCACCATCGGCAAGTACGGCATCGGCTCGATCAAGAACCTGTTCTTCCTCGTCGGCGCCTTCTACCTCACCGCCATCATCTTCGTGGTCGGCGTGCTCGGCCTCGTCGCCCGCTACAATGGCTTCTCGGTGCTGAAGCTGATCCGCTACATCAAG
Organism: Alsobacter sp. R-9; assembly: GCF_054612375.1. Classification (NCBI taxonomy): domain Bacteria; kingdom Pseudomonadati; phylum Pseudomonadota; class Alphaproteobacteria; order Hyphomicrobiales; family Alsobacteraceae; genus Alsobacter; species Alsobacter sp. R-9. The sequence continues at coordinate 7,292 of NZ_JBTSWJ010000023.1, forward strand.
GAGGAACTCCTCCTCGTGCTCGGCACCTCGTCGTCCGAGTCGGCCCTGCCCTCGCTGCTGCAGAAGATGGAGCGCGCGGGCTGCTCGAAGCCGGTGGTGGGCCTCGTGGTCCCGACGGGCTACTCGTTCAACCTGGACGGCACCAACATCTACATGACGATGGCGGCGCTCTTCATCGCGCAGGCCACCGACACGCCGCTGACGCTGGGCGACCAGATCCTGCTTCTCCTGGTCGCGATGCTGAGCTCCAAGGGCGCGGCCGGCGTCACGGGATCCGGCTTCGTCACCCTCGCCGCCACCCTCTCGGTGGTGCCGAGCGTGCCGGTCGCCGGCATGGCGCTGATCCTCGGCATCGACCGCTTCATGAGCGAGTGCCGGGCGCTGACCAACTTCATCGGCAACGCCGTGGCCTGCGTGGTCGTGGCGCGCTGGGAGGGCGAGTGCGACATGGACAAGCTGCACGCGGCGCTCGACGGCCGCCTGCCGCCAGTCGAGGCGGTGGAGGAGCGTCCGGTCATCCTGCCGGTTCCGCAGGCCGCCTGAGGCCCGCAGCATCAACGATCAGGAAGGCCCGGGCCGACGCCCGGGCCTTCGCCGTTTCAGGACGGCTCAGCCCCGGCTCGGGCGCTCGGCAAGCGCCGCGGTGGCTGTCTTCACCGTCGCGATCACGCGTTCCCGCTCATCGCCGACCAGCGGCAGGCGGGGCGCGCGGGTCCATTCCGGCGCGCCGTAGACGAGGTGCTCGGCGAGCTTGATGTACTGGACGAGCTTGACGTGGGTATCGAGGTGGAAGGACGGCGTGAGGATGCGGTAGAGCGCCCGCGCTGCCTCGAACCGACCTGCGCGGCAGAGATCGTACAGTTCGACACACTCGGCGGGCCAGGCGTTGGTCATCCCGGAGACCCAGCCGGTCGCGCCGAGGGCGCAGCTCTCGACGATCAGGTCGTCGACCCCGCAGAAGATGCTGAAGCGGTCGCCGTGCGCGATGAAGAGGTCGGTGACGCGGCGGATGTCGCCGCTCTCCTCCTTGATGCAGACGATCTCCGGGGTCGCGACGAGGTCCTCCAGGACGCGCGGTGTCACGTCGACCCCGTAGGCGATGGGGTTGTTGTAGATCATGATCGGGAGGGACGAGGCGGCGGCGATGCCGCGGTACCATTCCGCCGTCTCCCGCCCGTCGGTCTTGTAGCCGAGGCTCGGGAAGACCATGAGCCCCTGCGCTCCGAAGCGCTGGTAGGCGCGCGCGTTGGCCTGCGCCGAGGCGAGCGTCGTCTCGGCAAGCCCCGACAGCATCGGTACGCGCCCGGCCACCACCTCCGCCCCGGCCCGGATGATGCGCTCTCGCTCTGCCATTGTGAGGGACGCGTTCTCGCCCAGCATGGGCAGTACGATGACCCCGGCGACGCCCGCCTTGATCAAGCGGTCGATCGAGGCCTGCGTGGCGCCGACGTCGATCTCGCCGTCGCGGGTCATCTTGGTGGTGACGGCGGGGAAGACTCCGGTCCAGCGGGCCATGGCGGCGTGTCCTTCGGGAGGGAAAGCGGCACGCTACTTTAGCGACACCCCCGCGGGATGAAAGCGGTGGGCCGACTTGCCCGGCCTGCGCTATCGTCACGACGCCATACGCGCGGAGGTACCATGCACTACTACTACATTGACCATCAGCTGGCGCACGTGCCGACGCAGTACATGGTGCACGGCCGGATCGTCCGGCCACTGGAGAACGCCGAGCGGGTGGCCGTGCTCCGCGCAGCGCTGCAGGCCTGCGGCATCGGTCACGCCGCGGCCGAGTCCGATCCGGCCGACCTGACTCGCGCCATCCTCGCCGTTCATGCCGACCACTTCGTCGACTTCCTGCGCACGGCCTACGACGACTTCATGGCGCTGCCGAACCACGGCCCCGAGGCGCTGCCCAACGTGATGTCCTACCGCGGCTCCGGCCCCGACTTCGGGCCGCGCGGCCCGGCACGCCCGACCGGCATCATCGGGCGTGCGGGGTGGTACATGGGCGATCTCTCGGCCGTGATCACGGAGGGGACGTTCCGCGCGGCCGGAGCATCGGCGGCGTCCGCAATCGCGGCCGCGGATGCGGTCGTCTCCGGCGCGGCGGCGGCGCACGCGCTGTGTCGACCGCCGGGCCACCATGCCTATGTCGACCGCTGCGCCGGCTTCTGCTTCCTGAACAACGCCGCCATCGCGGCGGAGCGCCTGCGCCGGCACTTCGGCCGCGTCGCCATCCTCGACTTCGACACCCACCACGGCGACGGCACGCAGGCCATCTTCTACCGGCGAGCCGACGTGCTCGTCGCCTCCGTCCACACCGATCCCTCGGCGTATTACCCGCACTTCAGCGGCTATGCGGACGAACGCGGGCACGGCTCCGGCGAGGGTGCGAACCTCAACCTGCCGCTGCCGTTCGGCGCCGACGACGCGGCGTTCATCGAGGCGAACCGCGCCGCAATCGCTGCGGCCGTCGGACACGGTGCCGAGGCGGTGGTGATCTCCGCCGGCTGGGACGCGCATCGGCTCGATCCGCTGTCACGCCTCGCGGTGACGACCGACGCCTATGCAAGGATCGGCGAACTCTACGGCCGGCTGGGATTGCCGACCGTCATCGTGCAGGAAGGCGGCTACTCTCTCGAAGCGATCGGCGAGGCCTCGCAGGCCTTCCTCTCCGCCTTCAGGTCCGACCGCGGCGTTTGAGTGCCGCGGTTCGCCGTCAGTGGGCCATGAGGACCGGAAGCGTCATCGTGCCGAGCACCTGCCGGGTCGCGCCGCCGAGTACCAGTTCGCGCATGCGCGAGTGGCCATAGGCGCCCATCACCAGCAGGTCGGATCCCTCGTCGGCGGCCAGCGAGAGCAGCGTGTTTCCGGCGTCGATGGTGCTCGGCGTCACCTTGAGCTCGACCGGCAGGCCGTGCCGCGCGAGATGCCGCGCGATGTTGAACCCCGGGTAATCCACGGCGCCATAGCGGGCGGTGGGAATGGTGACGACGAGGATCGACCGCGCCCGTTCCAGCAGCGGCATCGCACCCGCAATGGACCGCGTGGCGACCTCGCTGCCGTCCCAGGCGACCATGATCCGGTCGAGCGCCGCCGGCGTCCGGTGCACCGAGGGCACGACGAGCACAGGGCGCCCCGAGCGGAACAGTGCCGACTCGAACAGGATGTCCTCGCTCGTCTCGAACCACTCGACCCCCGGCTGGGGCAGCACCGTCAGGTCGAAATGGCGTGCCAGCATCGCGAAGTTCCTGGCCACGGTATTCTGGCGCCCGTCGAGCACCACCGTCTCGGCCGCGACACCGCGGGTCTGGGCGAGGCCGCGGAACGTGGCCTCGACCTCCGCACGGGTGCGCTTCACGGTCTCCGTGGCCTGCTCCAGCAGGCTGCGGGAGAGGTCCGCCCGATAGGCGCCGGGCAGCGGATCGGGCACTGCGATGGCCCCTGTGAGGTGGGCCCCGCACAGCGAGGCGAGGGATGCCGCATAGGGCGGCGCCGTGGCGTCGCCCTCGCCGGTGAGAACCAGGATGTCCTTGAGAGCCATGGCGAGCCTCCGTGATGCGTCGCGCACTCCTTAACGCGCGACGCCTCGGAACTCGTTGCGATGTCTCAAGCGGTCGTCGTCACGCGGCGCGCCCCTGCACCGCCCGCAGGCCGCCGCGGGTGGAATTGTCGGTCCGGAATGCGGCGATCAGGTCCTCCAGCTTGCGGATCTGGGCCGTCAGCGACGCGGCGGATGCCGCGGACTCCTCCGCCAGTGCCGCATTCTGCTGCGTCATTTCGTCCATGTGGGCCACGGTCTGGCTCATTTCCTCGATGCCATTGGCCTGTTCGGCCGTCGCGGTGGAGATCTCGCTGACCGTCGCCGCGACGCGGCTCGATGCGCTGACGATGCGATCGAGGGAAACGCCGGCCGTGCGAACCAGTTCGACCCCCTGCGTGACCTCGGACGCGGAGGACGAAATCAGCGCCGTGATGTCCTTGGCCGCCTCCGAGGAGCGCTGCGCCAGCGTGCGCACTTCGCTCGCCACGACGGCGAAGCCCTTGCCCGCCTCCCCGGCTCGCGCGGCCTCCACGGCCGCGTTGAGGGCCAGAAGGTTCGTCTGGAAGGCGATGTCGTCGATGACGGACGTGATCGCCGTGATCCGCTGGGATGCGCCCTCGATGCGGCTCATGGCGTCGATGGCCTGCCGGACGACGGCGCCCCCCTGCTCGGCGACGGACATGGCCTCCTCGGCGAGGCCGACGGCACGACGCGACGCGCCGGCGCTCGACTTGACCGAGGCGGCGAGCTGCTCCGTCGTGGCGGCGGTCTCCTCGAGGGACGCGGCCTGTCCCTCGGTCCGGCTCGACAGGTCGTTGGCACCGACGCTGATTTCGCCGGCAGCGTTGGTGACGTCCACGGTGGTGGACTGGATCACCCGCACCGTCTCGGACAGTCGCGTGACGGTCGTGTTGATGGCGGTCTTGAGTTCGTCGAGCCGGCCTGCGTAGGCGTGGGTAACCGTTGCCGTGAGATCGCCCCGGGCGATCGCGCCCATCACCTTCGCGAACTCGCTCGTGGCCCCGTCGACGACGGCATTGATGCGGTTGACGCCCTCGACCAGCTTGCCCAGGTCCGGCTGCGTCGTCTCGATGCTGGCGCGGCGGCTGAAGTCGCCGCGCGCAGCGGCCTCCACCACGCTGCCGACGACGCCGACAACGGTCGCCATCTCGGCGGCCACGGCCTCCCTCTGCCGCGACTGGGCCCTGTCCTGCTCCTCGAGCGCCGACGTGCGAACGAGATTTTGGCGGAACGCGTCGGCCGCCTTGGCCGCGTCGCCGACCTCATCCACCCGATCCGTGAAGGGTACAGTGACGTCGACCTTGCCGCGACCGAGGGCGGATAGCACGTCAGCGATGGCGCGGATGGGCCTTGCGACGGAGCGGGTCGTCGACACGGCGGTGCCGATCAACACGAGAAGGGCGAGAACGCCGAAGCCCAGTCCTAGCCACGTCGCCCGCCGGATCGCGCTGGCGAGATCGGCGGTGATTTCCTCGTTCCGCTTCTCCGCGGCGGCCTTCGTCTCGCGGACGAGTGCGACGAGCTGGTCGCGCAGGGGCGTGCTCTTGCGGTCGAAGAGCTCCTGCTGCTCGCGCGTCCGGTCGCCGATGCCCTGGGTCACGTCGCGCAAGGCCTGGAGGGTCGTCGCGAGGCCGTCGAGGGCGCGGCGAGCCGCCCCGTCGGGCGCGCTTTTGCGAACCTCTTCGAGTTGCGCGGATGCAGCCGAGAGACCCGCGTGGACCTTCTGTTCCAGTCCGGGTTCGCCGGTCGCCTCCAGCCGCCAGGCCGCGGTCCGCGCTGACTTCACGGCCTCGCTCAGCTCGAGGATGAACGACGGATCCAGTCCCGACCGCCCCTGCGACAGAAGGGTCTTCAGCGCGTCGTCCCAGTTGGCCGCGAGCGTGACCTGCCGCCTGCGGAGCCCGATGCGCTCGCGCTGGGTCGCTCCGATCCGTTCGATCGCAGCCGCGTAGTCATCGAAGAGGGCTCGCGCCGACGCCAGCCGGGCGCGGTTCGCCTCGATGATCGCCGCACTCATGGCGGAGTCGAGCAAGTCGCGGCCCGACTGGGCGAGCTTCGGAAGCCGGTTCGCCGCCCCGTCGATCGCCGGATCGTCCGTCGCGAGGCGGAAGTCGCGGTTGACGATCTGCAACCCCGAGACGATGCCGTCGAGTTCCAGCACGTCCTGAGCGACCACCGCCGTGCGATGGGAGAGGGAGTTCAGTCCATCGATGGCGGAGAAGGACCATTGCTGGACGCCGATCAGTCCAGTGACCAGGACGACTCCGAACCCGGCCTGGATGGCCAGCTTCTGGCCGATGCGCAACGTGCTGAACATGGGTGGCTCGACGAGTTTGCCGCGCCGGCCGGGCCGACGCTCGCTGGGCTGAAGGATGTCGCGTGGGGCCGGGGCGCATCGTTGGGCCGCGGCGTGCCGGTGGCCGCGCCGGAACGCCCGCTGCGGCCGGGTCCGCTCGGCTGAGCCGGCGCGGGCCTTGGACGAAGACTACGTCGGGCCTGTGAATGCTTTCATAATGCAAGCAACGATTCAAACAACGACTGCATTCGGATCAATACTGATACCCTTCAAAACCATCAAGACTTCAATTGAGCGAGCCCTGTCCATTGATCGGTCGTCACGACCACCGATAGACCGCCGCCGCAGACCACGCGCAAAGCGCCATGGCTGCGACGGTCGCAAGGGGCGTTCCGCCATGCAGGAGAGACACGCCCGCTCCCATCAGGGCGCCGCAGCCGAGAGAGCTCGACGAGATCACCGAGGACGCCAGCCCGGCGATCCTGCCCATCGGCTCGAGGGCCAGTTGCACCGCATTCCCCCCGACCAGTCCGAAGGACAGGCAGACCAGCACGACAAGGGCGAGCATCAGGGGAAAGGTCAGGACGTCCGAGAGGGTCAGGCCGACCAGCAGCGCGGTGCAGACCATGCCCATGACGAGCCCCACGGAGAGGGGGACACGCGGACTGACGCCCCGGGCGTTCAACCGTCCGTTGATCAGGCTCCCGGCCACGATCCCGGACGCGGTGAGGGCGAAGCTGGCGCCGTAGAGTTCGGGCGACAGTCCGAAGACCTCCATGGCGACGAGCGGCGAGCCGGACACGTAGGAGAACAAGCACCCGAACATCAGTGTCTGGACGAGCAGGAACTTGCGGCTCTGCGGGGTCCTGAAGACCGACCAGTAGTTGGTTGCCAGCTGGCGCGGCGTGAGCCGGTTCTCGTCCGACGGCTTGAAGGTCTCGGCGAACAGGAACGCCATCAGCACGAAGCTGACCCCGCCGGTCATCGCGAGTGCAAGAAAGATGCTGCGCCAGTCACCGGTGACCAGCAGGAGCAGTGCGCCGATCGCCGGGGCCGACAGCGGCGCGAGCAACTGCATGGCCGTCAGGTAGGACTGCTTCGAGCGCGCGGCGGGACCGACGAAGAGATCGCGCACGATCGCGGCTGCGAGCGTCCGGCTGGCCCCTGCGCCGCATCCCTGGATGAAGCGCAGCACGATCAGCGCGTCGAAGCTCGGCGCGAAGGCGCAGGCCAGTCCGGCAACACTATAGAGCGCTGTCGCCGCGAGGATCACGGGCTTGCGGCCGAGCCGGTCGCTGAGGGGTCCGTAGACGAGGGGCGACAGGGCAAAGCCGACCATGAAGGCGCTGAGCGTCAGGCCGACCTGCCCGCTCGGCACGCCGAAGTGTCGCGCGATCTCCGGGACCGCCGACAGTGCCATGTCGGTGCCCAGTGCAGCGAGGCCGCCGAACAGCGCGATGAGCGCCAGGAAGCCGATGGAATTCGGATCGAGCCGTTGCTTCATCGGCGGTCGGGCGCTCGTGCCGCGGGGGACGCGAACCGCAGTTAACCGGAGAGGCGCTTCGGCACAATGGCGGGTGCAGGGTCCCGGGACGCAGATGAAGCGCGGCCGCGCGGCGCGGCATCCTCCAACCGCTCATCCCACCACTTGGCCCGAATGTTGCTGGACGGCTCCCGACGTTTTTCTGGGAGCCCTTTCATGACCCTCAAGCGACTGGCCCTGGCCCTCGCCCTCTCGACCGCCTGCTTCTCGGGCACTGCCTATGCACAAGGCACGCTGCGCATCGGGATGACGGCGTCCGACATTCCGCTGACGACGGGGCAGACCGACAACGGCGGCGAGGGACAGCGCTTCCTCGGCTTCACGGCCTACGACGCGCTGGTGAACTGGGACCTGTCGAGCGCCACGAAGCCGTCCGACCTCGTGCCCGGGCTCGCGACATCGTGGACCGTGGACCCGGCCGACAAGACGAAGTGGACCTTCAAGCTGCGCGACGGCGTCAAGTTCCACGACGGCAGCGCCTTCACGGCGGACGCGGTGGTCTGGAACCTCGACAAGCTGCTCGTGAAGGAGGCCCCGCAGTTCGATCCGCGCCAGTCGGCCCAGGGCCGCTCCCGCATCCCGGCCATCGCGAGCTACAAGGCCGTCGATCCGCTCACGGTCGAGATCGTCACGAAGACACCCGACGCCACGCTGCCCTACCAGCTGGCATGGATCATGATGTCGTCGCCGGCCAACTGGGAGAAGCAGGGCAAGAACTGGGACAACGTCGCCAAGGCGCCGTCCGGCACCGGGCCGTGGAAGATCGTCAACTTCGTGCCGCGCGAGCGCGTGGAGCTCGTCCCGAACCCGGACTACTGGGATAAGGCGCGCGTGCCGAAGCTCGACAGGCTCGTCCTCGTGCCGCTGCCGGAGCCGAATGCCCGCGTCGCAGCGCTGCGCTCTGGCCAGGTGGACTGGATTGAAGCTCCGGCGCCCGACGCCGTCGAGTCCCTCAAGAAGGCCGGCTTCAGCATCGTCACCAACGCCTATCCGCACAACTGGACGTGGCATCTCTCACGCGCCGATGGTTCCCCCTGGAATGACATCCGGGTGCGCAAGGCCGCGAACCTCGCCGTCGACCGGCAGGGCCTGAAGGAGCTTCTCTCGGGGATGATGATCCCGGCCGAGGGCTTCTTCCCGCCGGGGCACCAGTGGTTCGGCAAGCCGACGTTCAAGCTCACGCACGACGTCGCAGCAGCGAAGAAGCTGATGGCCGAGGCCGGCTACGGCCCGGGGAAGCCGCTGAAGACCAAGATCCTCATCTCGGCCTCGGGGTCTGGCCAGATGCAGCCGCTGCCGATGAACGAGTTCGTGCAGCAGAACCTCGCGGAGATCGGCATCCAGGTCGAGTTCGAGGTCGTCGAGTGGAACACGCTCATCAACATCTGGCGCGCCGGTGCCAAGCACGAGAGTTCCCGCGGCGGTACGGGGATGAACTACACCTACTTCATCCAGGATCCGTTCACCGGCTTCATCCGGCACCTGCAGTGCAACCTCGCGCCGCCGGCGGGCACCAACTGGGGCTACTACTGCGACCCTGAGATGGACAAGCTCTTCGACCAGGTGCGCAACACCTTCGACCCGAAGGAGCAGACGGCGACCCTGCAGAAGATCCACGAGAAGTACGTCGACGACGCTCTCTTCCTGATGGTGACGCACGACGTGAACCCGCGCGCCATGAGCCCCAAGGTGCAGGGCTTCGTGCAGGCTCAGAACTGGTTCCAGGACTTCTCGCCGATCTCGATGGCGAAGTGAGGCAAGGCGCCCGCTCCATCGCACCAGCGGACGCGCCTTTCGGCGCGTCCGACCCATCCGGGACGGAGTCCCCCGCATGCTCGCCTACGCCCTGAAGCGCGTCGTCTACATGATGCCCGTCGCGGTCGGCGTGACGCTAGTCTGCTTCCTCCTCGTCCACATCGCGCCGGGCGATCCGCTGACCGCTGTCCTGCCGGTCGACGCGTCCCTCGAACTGCAGCGCGAGATGCGGTCGCTCTACGGCTTCGACAAGCCCCTGCCCGTCCAGTACGGCCTGTGGACGTGGCGCGTGCTGCAGGGCGACCTCGGCGTCTCGATCGCGACCGGCCGACCGGTTGCCTCCGAGGTGTTCCGCGCCGTCCAGAACTCGCTCGTGCTGGCGGCCGCGGCCACCGTCATCGGCTTCGTGTTCGGCTGCCTGCTCGGCATCCTCGCGGGTTACTTCCGCGGCACCTGGATCGACCGCGTCGCGTCGCTGACGTCGGTGCTAGGCGTCAGCGTCCCGCACTACTGGCTCGGCATGGTGCTGGTGATCGTCTTCTCCGTCCAGCTCAACTGGCTGCCGGCGACGGGTGGCGGGCCGGCGGGCTCCGAGAGCCGTGCGCTCAGCTGGGACTACATCCGCTATCTCGTGCTTCCCGCCGTGACCATGTCGGTGATCCCGATGGGCATCGTGGCGCGAACCGTGAAGGCGCTCGTCGGCGAAATCCTCAACCAGGAGTTCGTGCAGGCGCTGGCGGCGAAGGGCCTCACCCGGCGCGGCGTGTTCCGCCACGTCATCAAGAACGCCGCTCCCACGGCCTTGGCCGTGATGGGTCTCCAGCTGGGCTATCTCCTCGGCGGATCGATCCTGATCGAGACGGTGTTCGCGTGGCCGGGGACCGGGTTCCTGCTCAATGCCGCAATCTTCCAGCGCGACCTGCCGCTGCTGCAGGGCACGATCCTCGTGCTGGCGCTCTTCTTCGTCGTCCTGAACCTTCTCGTGGACGTCGTCCAGACCGCCATCGATCCCCGCGTCCAGAGGGCCTGACCATGACGCTGGCCGCTACCGCAACCCTTCCGGCCGAGGCGCCGATCCAGCGCTCGCCCGGCTACTGGGCCGGCGTGCTTCGTCGTCTCTCGCGCGACAAGGTCGCCATGGTGGCCCTCGCCGTGATCGTGCTGATCGTATTGATGGCAATCTTCGCCCCCTATCTCGCACCGGCCGATCCAGCCAAGGGCTCGATGCTGCGGCGTCTGCGCCCCATCGGGACACCGGGGTATCCGCTTGGGGCCGACGAACTCGGCCGCGACATGCTCTCGCGCCTCATCTGGGGGTCGCGCCTCTCCCTGATCATGGGCGTCACGCCCGTGCCCATTGCCTTCATCATCGGCGGCACGCTCGGCGTCATCGCCGGCTTCGCCGGCGGGCTCGTGAACACGCTCATCATGCGGACGGTGGACGTGTTCTACGCCTTCCCGTCCGTACTCCTGGCCGTCGCGCTGTCCGGGGCGCTGGGGGCGGGCCTCGCCAACGCGCTGGTCGCGCTGACGCTGGTCTTCGTGCCGCCCATTGCCCGCGTCGCGGAGAGCGTCACGACGCAAGTCCGCTCGCTCGACTACATCGAGGCCGCGCGCGCGTCGGGCGCAGGCGCGCTCACGATCATCCGCGTGCACGTGCTCGGCAACGTGCTGGGGCCCGTCTTCGTCTACGCCACGAGCCTCGTCTCCGTGTCGATGATCCTCGCCTCGGGGCTCTCCTTCCTCGGCCTCGGCGTGCGTCCGCCCGAGCCGGAGTGGGGCCTGATGCTCAACACCCTGCGCACCGCGATCTACACGCAGCCGCTCGTCGCGGCCCTTCCAGGCGTGATGATCTTCATCACGTCCATCGCCTTCAACATGCTGTCCGACGGCCTGCGGACAGCGATGGAGGTCAAGTGAGCACCATCTTTCCTGCCGTCGCCGCCGCCGAGGATCGTGGCGGGCCTGCGCAGCCGCTCCTCATCGCGCGCGACCTGGTCAAGCACTTCGCCGTGCGCGGCGGGAGCTGGATGGGACCGCGAAAGGTGGTACGCGCCGTCGACGGCGTCTCCTTCGACATCCGGAAGGGCGAGACGCTCGGCATTGTCGGCGAGAGCGGCTGCGGCAAGTCGACGACGGCGCGGCTGCTGATGCACCTGATCGTGCCGGACTCGGGCGAACTCGTCTTCGATGGCGAGAGCGTCGGCGACACGCTGCCCCTCTCCGCCTACAGGCGGCAGGTGCAGATGGTGTTCCAGGACAGCTACGCCTCGCTCAATCCCCGGTTGACCATCGAGGAGAGCATCGCCTTCTCGCCGAAGGTGCACGGCATCTCCGACCGGGTGGCGCGGACGCGCGCGCACGACCTGTTGCACCGCGTGGGGCTGGAACCGGCGCGCTTTGCCGGACGGTATCCGCACGAGCTGTCGGGCGGTCAGCGCCAGCGCGTCAACATCGCCCGGGCCCTCGCGCTCGAGCCCCGCCTCGTGATCCTCGACGAGGCAGTGTCCGCGCTCGACAAGTCGGTCGAAGCTCAGGTCCTGAACCTGCTCCAGGACCTCAAGGCGGACTTCGGCCTGACCTATGTCTTCATCTCCCACGATCTCAACGTCGTGCGCTACATGGTCGATCGGGTGATGGTGATGTACCTCGGGAAGGTCGCGGAGATCGGCCCGGGCGACGAGGTCTTTGCCGCACCGGCGCATCCGTACACCGCAGCGCTTCTCGGCTCCATGCCGTCGATGGATCCGGACCAGCGCACGCAGGACGCGCCGCTGAGCGGCGATCCGCCGAACCCGATCGACCCGCCTCCCGGATGCCGCTTTCACACGCGCTGCCGCTACGCCGAACCCGTCTGCAGCCGTTCGGTGCCGGAGCTCGTCACGGCCTCCCTGCCTTCGCACCGGGCTGCCTGCCTGATCGAGGCTCCGGGTTCCGGGCACACTCTCGTCCGCGGAGCGGCCGCATGACCGATGCCGTCGCCATCGACGATCTCGTCGTCACCTTCACCGGACGGGGGGCCCCCGTCCGCGCTCTCGACGGGATCACGCTGCGGGTCGCTCCGGGCGAAATCGTCGCGCTGCTGGGAGAGTCGGGTTCCGGAAAGAGCGTGACGCTGCGTTCGCTCCTGAGGCTGAACCCTCCCGCGCGCACCGTCATGAGCGGTCGCATCGCGGTAGCGGGGCGCGACGTCATGGCGATGTCGCCGGCCGAGCTCGCCGACTACCGGGGCGCCGTCGTCTCCATGGTGTTCCAGGAGCCCATGCTGGCCCTCGACCCGGTGTATACGGTCGGCGAGCAGATCAGCGAGGCGATCCGCAGGCATGAGGGCGTGTCCCATGCCGAGGCGCGTGCGCGCGCGCTCGCACTGTTCGAGCGCGTGCGGATCCCGTCGCCACGCCAGAGGCTCGACGCCTATCCCCACGAGATGTCCGGCGGCATGCGGCAGCGGGCCATGATCGCGCTGGCTCTGTCGTGCCGCCCGTCCGTCCTCCTCGCCGACGAGCCGACGACGGCGCTCGACGCGACCGTGCAGATCCAGATCCTCCTCCTGCTGCGCGAGTTGCAGCGCGAACTCGGTCTCTCGGTGATCTTCGTCACGCATGACATCGGGGTTGCCGCCGAAGTCGCCGATCGAATCGCGGTCATGTATGCCGGCCGTATCGTCGAGACGGGCCCGGTGCGCGACGTGCTCCGCGACCCGCGCCATCCCTACACGCGGGGGCTCCTCTCCTCGCGTGTCGACCGGGCGCCGAAAGGCATGCGCCTCGTCACCATCCCGGGATCGCCCCCGGACCTGTCGGCCCTGCCGCCGGGCTGTGCCTTCGCGGCCCGCTGCGGGCAGGCTGGCGCGGACTGCCGGAGCATCGTTCCCACGCTGGTGGCCGTGACGCCCGGACACGAAGCGGCTTGCCTCCGCATGCGCGAGCCCGCCCTCGCCGGAGAGGACGATGCGCCTCGTCCTGATTAATCCCAACACGACGCGGCGGACCACCGACACGATGGTGGCCATCGCGCGCGAGGCCGCCGGGCAGGGCGTGGCCATCGACGGCATGACCGCAGCCTTCGGCACGCCGCTCATCACCACGCCTGACGAGCTTACACTGTCGGTCGATGCCGTCCTGGACGCCGCGTCCCGGCTCGACCTCGTCGGTTTGTCAGGCATCATCGTCGGCGCATTCGGCGATCCGGGCCTGGGCCACCTGCGCGCCGTGCTGCCCGTTCCCGTGACCGGGTTGGCGGAGGCCGGGATGCTGGAGGCCGCGGCTGGCGGACGCCGTTTCGCCGTCGCCACCACCACGCCCCGGCTCGTCGCCTCGATCGAAGGCAAGGCGCGCCTTCTCGGTCTCGGTCCCCAGTTCACAGGCGTGTACGTTCCCCGCGAGACGCCGAGGGCGCTGATGTCTGATCCCGAGCGGCTCCACGCGACGCTCGCTCGCCTCGTCCTCGACGCGCGCGCAGGGGGCGCGGAAGCCGTCGTGATCGGAGGCGGGCCGCTGGCCACGGCAGCACGCGCGCTCCAGGACGAACTCGACGTGCCCATTGTCGCGCCGGTGCCGGCGGCAGTCCGGTTCGCCATCCGGCGGGCCCGGGACAAGGCTGCACGCACCTGAAGGCCGCCTCCCGCGCGAGGCGTTAACCGGTCCGCGGGCACCATGACGTGGCCAGGGTGCCGCGATCCAGGCTGTGCACCCGATCACGCCGGATGACCGCCATGCGCTTTCGCCTCGCCGACATCACCCTGCCCGATTTCGGCCTGCCGCTGGGTCCACCTTCCATTCCGGCCACGACCTTTGCCGAGCGGTGCACCGAAGCCTTGGCACGGGCCGGGACTGACTGGCTCGTCGTCTATGCGGACCGCGAGCACAACGCCAACATGGCATTCCTGTCCGGCTTCGAGCCGCGCTTCGAGGAGGCGCTCCTGCTGCTCGGGCCGGGAGGCCGCCGGATCCTCGTCGTGGGCAACGAGGACGAGAGCTACGCCTGTGTCGCGGGGCTTCCCGGCCTCGATGTCGCGCTCGCGCAGTCGCTCAGCCTGATGGCACAGGACAGGAGCCGCCGGCCGCGGGTGATGGACATCGTCCGCGAGGCGGGCCTCGCCAAGGGGCAGACGGTCGGGCTGGTCGGGTGGAAGTATTTCGAGCCCGAGGAGTGGGACGATCCTGCCTCGGGATTTCATGCCCCCGCCTGGCTCGTCGGAGGCCTTGCTCGCCTCGTCGGGGACACGGCAGGCGTTAGCGACGCCACGACCGTGCTGATGCACCCTGCGGACGGCCTGCGCGCCGTCATCGACGCCGACCAGATCGCCCTCCACGAATGGGGAATGGCGCGAGCGTCCGCGGCCGTCTGGCGGATCGTGACCGGCGCACGGCCGGGGGACAGCGAACTGGCCGCAGCGGCCCGCATGGCCTACGCCGGCGAGCCGCTCACCTGCCACGTGATGATGACGGCGAGCGACGCCGGCGGGCCCGTCGTCGGTCTGTCGAGCCCATCCGGCCGGCTCCTCAAGCGCGGCGACGGCGTCTCGACCGCCGTCGGGTATTGGGCGGGCTCTCGTCGAGGGCCGGGCTTCTGGCGGAGCACGACGACGCCTTCTTCACCGTCGCCCTCACCTACGCGTCCGCCCTCGCCGAATGGTACGACGCCGCCGACATCGGCGTCGCGGGCGGAACGGTTCACGAGCGGGTCAGCGGCGCGCTGGCGCGGGGACGCCTGCGTTCGGCGCTGAATCCGGGGCATCTCACCGGCCACGACGAGTGGATCCACAGTCCGATCCGCACGGGATCAGACGAGGTGATCCGCTCGGGGATGCCCTTCCAGGTGGACGTCATCCCGGTGCCGATGCCGAACGGCTGGGCGCTGAACTGCGAGGACGGGATCGTCTTCGCCGACGAGGGTCTGCGCGCCGAGCTCGCCGCGCGACATCCCGGTGTCGCCGCTCGGATCGACGCGCGACGGGACTTCGTGCGCTCCGTCATCGGCATCCCTTTGCGCGACAGCGTGCTGCCACTGTCCAACACGCCGGCGTGCCTGCCCCCCTTCTGGCTGGCGCCGCACAGGCTTGCGGTCGCCTCGTGAGCGCACGGGACCGGATGAAAGACCCTGTCCAGGTGGACTAGACGACGGCCTCGTTTCCCTCGATGAGGGCCCCCAGTCCTTCGCCGTCCCCGTCGCCCGCCGCCAGCCATGCCTCGACGTCGAGCTGCCGGACGATGCGACCCTTCCGCATCACCGCGATGCGGTCGCTCATGTGCTCGACGACGCCCAGGTCGTGGGTGACGAGCACGATCGTCAGGCCGCGGTCGCGCCTGATGGCGACCAGCAGGTTGAGGATCTCCGCCTGCACGGACGTGTCGAGCGCGGACGTCGGCTCGTCCAGCAGCAGGATCGCCGGCTCGACGGCCAGTGCCCGGGCGATGGCGACGCGCTGGCGCTGACCTCCCGACAACTCGTGCGGGTATCGGAAGCGGAAGGCCGGGCCGAGGCCGACCTGGTCGAGCAACCTCGGCACCCGGACATCGATGTCACCGAAGCCGTGCAGCAGCATCGCGTCGGCGAGCGTGCGATCGACCGTATGACGCGGATTCAGCGACGCGAACGGATCCTGGAAGACCATTTGGGTGCTGGCGTGGAAGGACCTCGGCGGCCGACGTCCGGGAACGAGGTCGTAGCCCGCAATGCGGACCCGGCCGGAGAACCCGGACCACAGTCCGGCCAGCGTCCGCAGCAAGGTGGACTTGCCGGATCCCGAGCCGCCCACGAGCCCGAACACGCTGCCCGCCTCGACGTCGAAGCCGGCGCCGGCCACGGCCTGGAAGCGGCCTTCACGGCCCGTGTACCAGACGTCGACGTTCTCGACCGTGATTGCCGGTTCAGCCAAGGCCGGCCTCCCAGGAGGCATCGCGGGAGAGCACCGGCAGGTCGCGGTGGCGCGTGTGCCGGCTGGGCAGGCAGGCGACGAGCCCCTGCGTGTAGGGATGCTGCGCTGCGTGCAGTTCGCCCGCCCCCAGCGTCTCCACGACGCGACCGCGGTACATCACGACGATGCGGTCGCAGAAGCGGGCCACCATGTTGAGGTCGTGGCTGATGATGACCAGGCCGAAGCCTCGTTCAGCCGCCAGCCGTTCCATGAGCGCGAGCACCTGGTCGCGGATCATGACGTCGAGCGCGCTCGTCGGCTCGTCGGCGATGAGAAGGTCGGGGCTTCCCACCAGCATGGCGGCGATCATGGCGCGCTGGCCCATGCCGCCGGAGAGTTCGTGGGGATAGGCGCGATAGACGCGCGGCGGGTCATCGAGCCCCACCTCGGCCAGCATGTCGAGGGCACGGTCCCGTCGTTCGGCCGCGCTCATCGTGGCGTGGAGCAGAAGCGTCTCCTCGATCTGGCGGCCGACCGTCTGGACCGGGTTGAGGGAGAACTTCGGGTCCTGCAGGATCATCGCGATCCGCTTGCCTCGGATGGCGCGGAAGCCCTTCTCGTCCAGCGCGGCGAGGTCTACGTCGGCGAGCCGCATGCGCCGCGACGTCACCCGCCCCGGCTGCCGGACGAGGCCGACGAGCGCGCGCGCCGTCATCGACTTGCCAGAGCCGGACTCCCCGACGATCCCGACCTTCTCGCGTCCCATCCGGATCGAAACGTCGCGGACCACGCGCACGTCGCCCTGCGCCGACGGGAAGTCGACGTTGAGCCCCTCGACGTCGAGCAGCGGAGCCTCAGCCATGATGCTTCGGGTCCAGGACGTCCCGCAGGCCGTCGCCCAGCAGGTTGAAGCCGAGGCTGACGACGACGATGGCGAGGCCCGGGGCGGCGGCGACCCACCACGCGTCGAACACCTGGTCGCGCCCCTGCGCGATCATCGCGCCCCACTCGGCCAGAGGGGGCTGGGCGCCCAGGCCGAGGAAGCCGAGCCCGGCCGCGGTGAGGATGATGCCGGCCATGTCGAGCGTGGCGCGGATGGAGACGGAGCCCATGCACAGCGGCATGATCTGCCCGAACACGATGCCCCTGGCGCTCATGCCCAGCCCCCGCGCCGCCTCGACGAAGTCGGCATGGCGCAGGGCCAGCGCCTCGGCGCGCGCCAGGCGCGCATAGGGCGGCCAGGCCGTGATGGCGATGGCGATCACCGCGTTGATCAGGCCGGGCTTGAGCACCGCCACGAGCGCCAGGGCGAGCACGAGCCGCGGGAAGGCCATGACGATGTCCGTCACCCGCATCAGCACCGCTTCCAGGTAGCCGCCCGCATACCCTGCCACCAGGCCGAGGACGAACCCGAACGGAGCGGATAGCAGCACGACCATCAGCACGATCAGGAGCGTCGGGCGCGCGCCGTAGACGAGCCGGCTGAAGACGTCGCGCCCGAACTGGTCGGTCCCGAGCCAGTGCGCCGCCGAGGGCGGGCTCAACCGCACGGCGAAGTCCTGTGCGTCCGGATCGTAAGGGGCGAGCAGCGGCGCGAACACCGCGACCAGCACGAACAGGACGACGATGACGAGCCCCGTCAGGGACGACGGGTTTGCGATCACGCGGCGGAAGCGCTGTCGCGCCAGCGCGATCCCGGCCTCGCGCCGCGAGGTCGGCACGGACGCGGCGATCCCCTGCTGCTCGGCGGGCGACGGCGAGGCGGAGGCTGCGGGGGCCGACATCAGCGGCTCGTCCGCGGGTCGAGGAAGGCGTAGCTGAACTCGCTCGCCTTGTTGAGGACCACGAAGACGAGGCCGACAACGAGCGTCCCGCCGAGGACGGCCGGCATGTCGGCCGTAAACAGCCCGTTGGTGATGTAGAGGCCGAGGCCCGGCCACGAGAACACCGTCTCGATCAGCACCGTCCCCTCGAGCAGCAGCCCGTAGGACAGGGCGATCACCGTCACCAGTGGAACGAGGATGTTGGGAAAGGCATGCCGCCACAGGACACGCGCCTCGCTGGCTCCCTTGATCCGCGCGGTGGTGACGTACTCCTTGTTCAGTTCCTCGATCATGAAACCGCGGGTCATGCGGGCGATGTAGGCCATCGCGTAGTACCCGATCAGGGTCGCGGGCAGCACGATGTGGGAAAGGGCGTTGAGGAACGCGTCCGGCCTTCCCGCCAGCAGCGTGTCGACGAGCATGAAGCCCGTCCGCGAGGGCACGGTGAAGCGGTAGGCGATGCCGATGCGACCGGGGCCGCCGATCCATCCGAGCCAGGAATAGAACACGAGCAGGCCGAGCAGGCCGAGCCAGAACACCGGCGTCGAGAAGCCGAACAGGGCCAGGACCCGGATCACGTGGTCCGGCCACTGGTTGAGCCGGTAGGCCGCGTAGACGCCGAGCGGCACGCCGAACAGGACGCCGATCAGGATTCCCAGCGTCGCGAGCTCGATGGTGGCGGGGAAGACCCGCGCGATGTCCTCGGCGACGGGGCGGTTCGATACCGTCGAGGTGCCGAGGTCGCCGCGCGCCACGCCGCCGATGTAGCGCAGGAACTGGACGTGGAGCGGCTGGTCGAGGCCCAGTTGCTCGCGCGCGGCGGCGTAGGTCTGGGCCGAGGCCTTGTCGCCAACCACGGCCACGACGGGATCGATCGGCATCACGCGGCCGATCACGAAGGTGACGAGGAGCAGTCCCGCCAGCGTGCTGACCAGGCCGAAGCCGGTTCGCAGCAGGACGGGCAGGACGCGGGCGGGACCGCTCATCCGTCCGTCACTTCTTCTCGACGTCGCGATAAACGATGAGGTCGTTCGTCGCGCCGTGGACGAAGCCCTTCACGTTGTCGCGGAGCGCGACCTGCGCCTGGGCCTGGAAGGTCATGGCCCACGGCGAGTTGCGCAGGATCTCCCGCTGCAGCTCCCGATACATTTCGAGGCGCTTCGCCGGGTCCCGCTCGACGAGCGCGGCCATGGTCTTCGCAGACACCTCCGGAGCCGGCATCCACGAGTTGCGCCACGTCGTGGTGCTCTGGTAGGCGCCGTCGGAGTTGTCGACGTTGTAGGCGAAGGCCTTGGCGTTCGAATGGGGATCCATGAAGTCCGGACCCCAGTAGAGGATCGCGGCCTCCTGCTGGCGGGCGCGATAGCGGGTAATGACCTGCGTCGAGGCCCCGGGCACCAGCGTCACCTTCACGCCGGCCTGCCCGAAGGTGGCCTGGATCGACTGGCCGATCTCGGTGAACGGCGAGGAGGAGATCATGTCGACGGCGATCGACAGGTCCTTGATGCCAGCCTTTTCGAGGATCGACTTCGCCTTCTCGATGTCGAGCTTGTAGGGACGGTCCTCGACGGCGCCGGGGAAGCCGACCGGCCAGAAGGTCTGGTGGACCTTCATCTGCCCCTTGAGCAGCTTGTCGGCCATGCCGTCGTAGTCGATCATGTAGCGCATCGCCTCCCAAAGCGCGGGCTTGTTCAGCTTCTCGTGCTTCACGTTGAGGGAGAGGAAGTGGACCGCGGCCTGCGGATACGTCTCCACGACGATGCCGGGCTTGCCCGAGACGGCCGCGATCTGGTCAGGGCCGAGGTTGCGGGCCATGTCGGCGTCGCCGGCCTCGAGCATCAGGCGCTGTGTCGCCGCCTCCGCCACGTGGGCGAAGACGACCTGAGGGGTCTTCGGCTTCTGGTTCGCGTTGGGATTGGCGACGAGCACGACCGTCTCGTTCGGACGCCAGGTCTCCAGACGGTAGGAGTTCGAGCCGGCCGAGTTGCGGGACAGCCAGGCGTTGCCGAGATCTCCGTCCTTCGCGTTCTTCATTGCCGTCTCGGCGTCGACGATCGAGCCGACCCGGGCGCCGAGCGCGTTGAGCACGAAGGACGGCGCGAAGCTGCCGTTGACGGTGATCGTCACCTCGTTGGGCGCGGTCTTGCGGACGAGTTGCTCGACATTCTCCGGCGTCCAGCCGAACTGCTTGAGGATGAACGCCGGCGGCTTGTTCAGCACGATGACGCGGCGGAACGAGAACACGACGTCCTCTGGCCGCACCGGATTTCCTGACGCGAACTTCGCGCCCTCGCGCAGCGTGAAGGCGATGCTCTTGCCGTCGTCGGAGATCTTCCAGGCGGAGGCGAGGCCCGGCTTCAGCTCCTCGATCTTGGCCGGGTTGTACTCCACCAGCCGCTCGTAGATCTGGGAGACGATCTCGCCGCCCGTGAACTCGTAGGCCTGCCCCGGGTCGAGGCTGACGATGTCGTCGATGTTCTTGGCGACGACGAGCACGCCCGGCGGCGTCTTGGCCATCAGGGGGGTGACGGCGGCGCCCAGCATCAGGGCCGCGGCGCCGAGCAGGCTTCCAAGTCTTTTCATGGGCTTTCTCCCTCCACAGACGTAGGTTCCGCGACCGCGAGGCCGCGGGCGATCAGCGCCGGCACCACCATCTGCGCGATGGCGAGCGCGGGTTCGACGTGTTCCGTGTCGTAGGCGCCCTCGCGGTCGAGCAGGTTGACCGAGCCGAGCGGGGCGCCGGCGAAAAACAGCGGAAGGTTGATCACGCAGCCGAGGCCGAGGCTGACGATGAACGCGTGATCGGGGAAATAGGGGCTGAAGTCGACCGGGGTCCGCCCGAGAAAGGGCTGCCCCGTCCCGAACATCTGCTCGCGGAAGGCGTTCGGGATCACCGGCTTGCGCCCTCCCACGGCGTAGGCAGCCGGGTTGGTCGAATGCAGCCGCTCGACCTCGCGTCCTCCCGGAAGGATGTGCGTGACCGTGTAGAGGCCGAACCCGACCTGCTCACGGAACGCCTCTCCCGCGGCCTCGAAGGTCGCGGCTGGCTGGGACGCGTCACGCCACGCGCGGGCGACGCGGGCAAGGCTCAGGGTCAGCGGGGGACTCATCCCGGAAGGCTCCATGGCGGTTCGGACGGACGCACCTGCACCGCAGCCGCATCATCGCCGGCGCAGCGTAGACTGCAACCGGGGATGCGCACAGGCTTCGCCGTGCCGCAGGCCTCAGCCGCGTGCATGATGAGGACGCCGGTCATCAGGGCCGCGTGCGCAGACCGGCTCAGCGGTCGACGACGTAGAGGTCCTGGAAGCCGCCGGTGAGCGGCTCGCCGCCGCCCGGCCGGGCGACGATGACGTCCTCGACCCGTGCGCTGGCGCCCGTCGCCTGGAGAATCGACGGCTCGATCGTGAACATCATGCCCTCGCTCACCGGCGTCGCGTCGCCCTTGGTGAGGAAGGGCGGCTCGTGTACGTCCCATCCGATGCCGTGGCCGAGCCGGTGGCGGAAGAACCCGCCGTAGCCGGCGTCCGCGATGACCTGCCGCGCGGCCTGGTCCACCTGCTCACAGGTCGCGGCGCCGGCCTTCAGGGCCGCAATGCCCGCGCGCTGCGCGTCCATGATCAGGCGATGCACCCGCACCTGCTCGGCGGAGGGCTCGCCGAAGGAGACCGTCCGCCCATAGTCGTAGCAGAGGCCCTTGTGCGAGGCGCCGAAGTCGAACAGCACGGAGACCGGCGGGTCGAGGCGTCTCTTCCAGGATTCGAGACGGTTCCCCAGCAGCAGGGGATGGTTGGGGCCCGTGTTGTAGAGGGACGTGGTGAAGGTCGCGCCGAGGGATCCCTGGCGCTTCATCTGGAAGTCGACCTCCGCGATGACGTCGAGCTCCGTCATGCCCAGCTTGAGCTTCGGCAGGACCTCGGCGAAGGCAGCCTCCGTCATGCGGCCGGCCTCCTTCATCAACGCGATCTCCTCGGGGCTCTTCACGGTGCGCAGCGTTCGCAGGATCTGCGTCGCGGACACGAACACGGCGTCCGGCAACATCCGCTGCAGGTGGATCAGCGATTCGCCCTCGGCCTTGTCGCTGACCGCGATCCGCGGACGCGCCGGGAGGTCGAACCCCTGCAGGATGTCCCGCGCCAGCTGCTCGGGATCGTCCCAGTCGCCCAGCACGCGGATGTCGATGCCCTGCGCGGCCCCGAGGCCTCCGTACTCCGCGGACATCCGCGGCAGCGCCAGCACCGGCGCGTGCGTCGGCGTGAGCCACGCCCCTTCCAGCCACCCACCCGGATGGAGCGTCACCCCGTAGTTGGGAATGTCGCGCGGGATGCCCGCGAGATAGTCGAGATCGGTGCAGACCGGGACAAACGCCAGGTCGGCCTTCCCCGCCAGCAGCGCCTGGAAACGCCGCAGCCTCGAGGGATCTGATGCCATGCTGAGCCTCACGCTGTTTCGACCGCCCGCGGGCCTCTGGGAGGAGAGCCTGACGCCGGCGGCATCGATTCCGATCCTCCTTCAGAAGCCGGCGCTCGTCCATGTCGTGAGTGCGCGTCCTGCATAGGGCTCGGTTCATTCAACTTCCGCGATCCCACGTTGACAGCGATCAACGCCCGCCAGGCCGGCGGGCGGAAGATGCCGAGCCCAAGCCAGCACGGGAGGCCTTCATGAAAGCCTTGCGCAGAGCCGCCCTGAGCCTTCTGGCCGCCCTGGTCCTCGTTGCCCAGGGCAGCAGCCCGTCGCTGGCCTGGCGAGAGAGCATCAGCGTCACGGTCCCGCGGAACAAGACGACCGGCCTGATGAAGATGATCCTGTACGGGCCGTTCTGCCAGCCGCTCTACATCGGTCGGATCGCCGTTCGGCCCGATCCCAGGCTCGGCCGGCTCGAGTTCGTGGAGGGAGAGGAAAATCACCCCGAACTCGGCTGCAAGACCGCGAAGATTCCCTTCAGCGGCGTGCTGTACAAGGCCGGGCCGACCCCGGGCGAGGACAAGTTCACGCTCTACGTCTCGAACGGCGAGGTGCTCGAGGCGATCAAGGTGACCGTCACCGTCCGCTGACTTTCGAGCCGCGCCGCCCCGTCAGGGCCTGCCCTTCGCAAGCCTGTCCTGGAGCATCACGACCATGGCGTCGTATCCGCGCGAGCGGGCGAGCGTCAGCGGCGTGGCGCCCTGCCGGTCCGCCAGGTTGGGGTCGGCACCGGCATCGAGGAGAATCTTCAACGTCGCCGCATGGCGCCGGCCGCCGTCGCCGAGGACGATCGACTCGATCACCGCGGTCCAGCCGAGGTTGTTGACATGGTCGAGGGGTGCACCAGCCTCGACGAGCGCCCTGACGACACCGTCATGACCGAGATGCGCCGCGGCGATCAGCGCCGTACCGTCATAAGGGCTGGTGATCGCCCGCGGGTCCGCGCCGAGCGCGATGGCGAGGCGTACCATGGCCTCGTCATCCCGCACCGCGGCGATGGTGACGATGTCGTAGCGGCGGGAGTCGAGCGCCTTCGGGTCCGCGCCGCCCTTGACCAGCGCCCTGACCGCATCCTGGTGACCGCCATGGGCGGCGACGTGCAGGGCCGTGCGTCCGTGCCCATCGCGGGCGTCGACCGGCGCGCCCTGCGCAATCAGGCGCGCGATGCCGGGGGCGTCGCCGCTGGCTGCAGCCGCGAACAGGCCCGAATAGGCGCGTAACTCGGCCGCAGTCGGCGGCGTCTGCGCGCCCGCCGGCGGCGACCAGCCTGACGCGAGGATCGTCCCGCAGGCCACAGCGAGGGCGCCACGGAGGAAGCCGGCCAGCGTCGTGCGTCTCCGGGTTCCGCCCGGCTCAGAACGCATCGGCTCCCGCCTTGAAGGTCACCGGGATCATCAGGTACCGGACCCCGTTGGACTGGGCCGCCGGGAAACGGCCGGCGCGGATGTTGGTCTGGATGGACGGCAGCAGCAGCGCCGGCGTCGAGAGTTTCGCGTCGCGTGCGGTGCGCATGGCGACGAAGTCGTCGGCCGTGACGCCGTCCTTCACGTGGACGTTGCGTTCCCGCTGCTCGGCAACCGTCGTCTCCCACGCATAGTGGTCGCGGCCCGGAGCCTTGTAGTCGTGGCACATGAAGAGGCGCGTCTCGGGCGGCAGGGAGAGGAGCCTGCGGATCGACTCGTACAACTTTCGCGCATCCCCGCCGGGGAAATCGGCACGGGCGGTGCCGTAGTCGGGCATGAACATCGTGTCGCCGACGAACACCGCGTCGCCGATCCGGTACGAGAGGCAGGCCGGCGTGTGGCCGGGCGTGTAGATGCACTCGACGTCGAGGTCGCCGATCGAGAAGTGTTCGCCATCCTTGAACAGGTGGTCGAAGTCGCTGCCGTCCGTCCTGAGGTCGGTGGCATTGAAGATCGGACGGAAGATCCGCTGGACGTCCTTGATGTGGTCGCCGATCCCGATCTTCGCGCCGGTCTTCGCCTTCACGTAGGGCGAGCCCGACAGGTGGTCGGCGTGCGCGTGCGTCTCGAGCGTCCAGACGATCTCGTATCCCTTCTCCCTTGCCGCCGAGAGGATCGTCTCGACCGAGCGGATGTCGACGGTCCCCGCCCGCATGTCGTAGTCGAGCACCGGGTCGATGATGGCTGCCTTTCCGGTCTTCGGGTCGGCGACGAGATAGCTGATGGTGTTGGTGGCATCGTCGAAGAAGGCGTCGATGAGCGGCATGCGTATCCCCCCTGCAGCCTTGCCGGCGTCGGAAACGGTAGCGCATGCAGGACAACGCCGCCACTCGCAGGGTCGCGCCTCGGCGAACGAGCGCCTGTGCGCTAACGACCTCCGCGCCGGACCACTCCGGTGACGCTGGCACCTGTCGTCGACAACTGCCGCCGCTTGCGCTCGTACCATGCCCATTCCACGGCGACGCGCGAGCGCTGAACCTCCCATTGGCGGCCCTCGACGAGCAGGGCGGCGGAAAGGACCTCCGCCGCCTGCCGCATTTCATGGGCAAAGAAGCCCAGCTCGGCTCGTGCCTCCGGGTCGTCGAGGTCGATCCAGAACTCCACCCAACCGCGATGTTCCTCGGCCAGCGCGAGCCGATGCTGGAACTCCGCCCGCGAGGGGCACGGCGGTTCGCATGGCCACGCCGGGGCACAAGTGGCCAGCAAGACGACCAGGACGGTGACCCCGCTTCGAATGCCGCCGCAGGTCATCCTTGTGCTCCGCGACCATCCTCTCGCTGCGCCCGGGGTGTCACCCCGCGGGCCGATAGGCCCTCGCCACGTTGCCGGCCACCTTCGCGACGGCGGGAAGGTCCAGTTCCTCCAGGACGCACAGGTCGGAAACCGAACCCGTGGCCCGGACGGCCATGGCGATCCCCATGCTCGCCGTCCGGTCCGGAACATCGCCGAAGACCACCACGTCGTACGCACCCCGGGTAAAGGCGATGCCGTCGAACCTCCCGCCGGCCGCCTCGAAGGTCGAGCGCATCACCTGCTCGCGGTCGGCGCCGTTCATCACGCCCTTCATGGCGTTGGGTCCGTAGGTGGCGAGATACATCACGCGCATTGCCGTTCCTCCCGTTTGCTTGATCACAGACGCAGGCCATGCGGAGCGAGAATCGGAACCGGGATGAAATGAATGCAGGAATCGACGGGGTCGACGCGGAGTCGTTCTACGGTCGCGCTTCCAGCACGAGGTTGAACGGAGTGCTGGCCGCGATGCGGACGTCGCGGAAGCCTCCGTCCCGGATCACGGCCCCGAGTTTCGCGGGGCCTGCCTGGGCACCGAGGGCGACCGCTCCCTCCTGGGCCATGGAGGCGGGTGTGCAGATCATCGTCGAGGCGGCGTAGTAGACGCGCCCCACGGGGTTGAAGTTCTGTTCCACCGCGTCGCCGGCCATGGGCTCGACGATCATCCAGGAGCCGTCCGGCGCCAGTGTCTGATGCACGTGCCGCGCCGCGCCCGCAGGGTCGCCCATGTCGTGCAGGCAATCGAAGAAGGTCACGAGGTCGTAGCCCCGGCCGGGATAGTCCTTGGCGGCAGCGACCTTGAAGGTCACCCGGTCGGAGACCCCTGCCTTCTCGGCCGCGCGACGCGCCGCCTCCACAGAAGCCGCGTGATAGTCGAAGCCGAAGAAGCGCGAGCGAGGAAAGCGCCGCGCCATCAGGATCGTGGAGGCGCCGTGGCCGCAGCCGACGTCGGCAATGAGCGCGCCCTTGTCGAGGCGCTCGACCGCGCCGTCCAGAGCAGGCAGCCATTCGTCGATCAGATGATGGTTGTAGCTCGTCCGGAAGAAGCGCTCCGTGCCCCTGAACAGGCACTCGTGATGCTCGTGCCAGCCCATGCCACGGCCCGACCGGAACGCGGCCTCGACCCTGGGCTCGCTGACATACATGTCGGCGATGCACTCGAAGAAACCGCCCATGAAGACGGGGCTCGACTCGTCGGCGAAGACCATCGCCGCCTCTGGCGAGAGGCCGTACTGAAGCGTGGCGGGATCGTAGTGGAGATAGCCGCTCGCACCCATGGCGGCGAGCCATTCACGGACCATCCGCTCGGACGTACCCGTCCGAAGCGCGAGTTGCTGCGAGCCGCAGGCCCCCTCCGCCAGCGCCTTGAAGAGACCGAGGTGGTCACCGACGAGCGCCAGCGCGGCGGACGTGGCGCCGCCGAGGTCGTCGAGGATGCGTCCGACGAAGGCGTTCAGCCTGGTTTCGTCGACGGGTGAAACGTTGGAAGACGGTTCGGGGGAAGCGGACACGGCGAACCTCCACGCGGGTTGGAGCGATATGCCGGCCGGACGATCCCGTCTGGGCCGCCTTGCCGTTCATTGTACGCCCGCCACGGCTCGGTTCGGTCCGATCACCAAAATGTGAATGCGTGAAAGCGTACTCGCCGACGGGCAGTGTCGCCGCAGTCGGGGCAGCTCAAGCTCGACGGGAAATTCAGCCTACGCCCGGCGCCTCGTGCCCCGTCCGCGCGACGTATTCGAGGTAGCCGCCCCCGTACTGGTGCACGGCGTCCGGCGTGATCTCGAGCACGCGGTTCGACAGCGAGGCGAGGAAGTGCCTGTCGTGCGAGACGAACAGCATCGTGCCCTCGTACTCGGACAGCGCCTGCACGAGCATGTCCTTCGTCGCCATGTCGAGGTGGTTCGTCGGCTCGTCGAGCACCAGCAGGTTCGGCGGGTCGTAGAGCATCAGCGCCATCACGAGCCGTGCCTTCTCGCCCCCGGACAGGACGCGGCACCGTTTCTCCACGTCGTCGCCCGAGAAGCCGAAGCATCCGGCCAGGGTCCGAAGCGACCCCTGGTTCGCCTGCGGGAAGGTGCCCTCCAGAGTCTCGAAGACGGTGCGCTCGCCGTCGAGCAGGTCCATCGCGTGCTGGGCGAAGTAGCCCATCTTCACGCTGCTGCCGATGGTGACGGTGCCGTCGTCCGGTTCCGTTGCGCCGGCCACGAGCTTGAGCAGCGTCGACTTGCCCGCCCCGTTGACGCCCATGATGCACCAGCGCTCGCGGCGCTGGACCTGGAAGTCCAGGCCCTCGTAGATGCGGCGGCTGCCATAGGCCTTGTGCACGTTGCGCAGGCTGACCACGTCGTCTCCCGAGCGGGGCGCGGGCGGGAAGTCGAAGGATACGACCTGCCGCCGGCGCGGCGGCTCCACACGCTCGATCTTGTCGAGCTTCTTCACACGGCTCTGAACCTGAGCGGCATGCGAGGCGCGCGCCTTGAACCGCTCGATGAAGCGCAGCTCCTTGGCGAGCATGGCCTGCTGGCGCTCGAACTGCGCCTGCTGCTGCCGCTCGTTCAACGCCCGCTGCTGCTCATAGAAGACGTAGTCGCCGGCATAGGTGGTCAGCGATCCCCCATCGATCTCGATCACCTTGCGGACGATGCGGTTCATGAACTCGCGGTCGTGCGAGGTCATGAGCAGGGCGCCCTCGTAGCCCTTGAGGAAGTTCTCCAGCCAGATCAGGCTCTCGATGTCGAGATGGTTGCTCGGCTCGTCGAGCAGCATCACGTCGGGGCGCATCAGCAGGATGCGGGCGAGGGCGACGCGCATCTTCCAGCCGCCGGAGAGAGCACCGACATCGGCGTCCATCATCTCCTGGCTGAAGCTGAGGCCCGCCAGCACCTCACGGGCGCGCCCTTCCAGCGTGTATCCGCCAAGTTCGTCGTAGCGGCTCTGCACCTCGCCGTAGCGCTCGACCAGCGCCTCGATCTCGTCGGCGCGGTCAGGATCGGTCATCGCCGCCTCGAGTTCGCGCAGCTCGGCTGCGACCTCGCTGACCGGCCCGGCCCCGTCCATCACCTCGGCGACGGCGCTGCGGCCGGACATCTCGCCCACATCCTGGCTGAAGTAGCCGATGCTGACGCCGCGCTCGACGATCACCTGCCCTTCATCCGGGACGTCCGTGCCGATGATCATGCGGAACAGGGTCGACTTGCCGGCGCCGTTGGGGCCGACGAGGCCCACCTTCTCGCCCTGCTGCACGGCGGCGGCGGCCTCGATGAAGAGGATCTGGTGTCCGTTCTGCTTGCTGATGTTCTCGAGTCGAATCATGGAACCCCGGCCGTGTCGCTGCGGGCGCCCTTATGCACGATGTGAGGCGTCCGGTCAGGCCTGGGCGGCAGGGTTTCGATGGGAAGCCTCCGCGCAAGCTGCGTGCAGCGACGACGGCGCAGATCCACCCGGCATCTCAGTCCCGCGCGGCGGCGAGCCGCCTGAAGAAACCGTCGATCACGGCCGCCGCCTCGTCCGGCTGCTCGTAATGCACGAAGTGGCCGGCTTCCTCGGCGAAGGAGAGTTCGACGTTCTCGAAATAAGCGGGCAGGACGTCGGCCCAGTCGGACCGCAGGATGGGGTCGTGCCGACCCCAGTGCACGCGCGACGGAACCGTGATCTTCGGCGGCTTCGGCGCGGTCTCCGCCATCAC
The DNA here is from genome assembly GCF_054612375.1 of Alsobacter sp. R-9. Classification (NCBI taxonomy): domain Bacteria; kingdom Pseudomonadati; phylum Pseudomonadota; class Alphaproteobacteria; order Hyphomicrobiales; family Alsobacteraceae; genus Alsobacter; species Alsobacter sp. R-9. The sequence continues at coordinate 36,038 of NZ_JBTSWJ010000023.1, forward strand.
GGCGAGGCGCCCGGCGTTCTGGCCGATGTACCAATTGAAGCCGCCCTGCATGTTTCCCGGGCGCATGAAGTTGTCCACCCACCGCTCCAGCACGGCGTCGAACGCGTCCTTCCGGTGCGCCCAGTGATGGAGGAAGTGGCCGATGTGGCGGCGGCAGTTCTCTCGCGACGACGTCACCATCGCCGCCGCCCAGGGCTGCTGGTGGAAGGTCTGGTACCAGATCTCGTTGATGTGCGAGGGGGCGCGCCAGCGGGCGCCGACGCCGTGCGTCGGGCAGTTGAAGAAGACGAGCCCCGTCGCCCGTGCCGCATGGCGAACGCCGAAGCTCAGCATGACGTTGGCGCCGACGTCATGGCCGACGATTCCGGCCTGCTTGAGCTCGAGGGTATCCATGAGGGCGGCGACGTCGTCGGCGAGCGAGTGCGCGTTGACCGTGTCGGTCGGCTCCGGATGGGGGTTCTCGGAGAGGCCGAAACCGCGGAAGTCCGGCGCGATCAGCCGGTAGCGATGGGAGAGCCGGGCGAAGAGCGGCTCCCATGCAGCCCAGAACTCCGGCCAGCCGTGCAGGAGAAGCACCGGCGGCCCCTCGCCGCACTCCGCGACGTGGTGGCGGACGCCGTTCGCGACGACGTCGGAATGGCGGACGGGCGGCAGGGTCATGTCGACCTCCGGAGGCTGGTTCAACAGCCTGATTGTGCCCGTTGCGGCGGTTCGTGACGAGCTTGCGTCGAGGCTGAGCGCGCGGCCGGCTGTGTCGCGGGCGGAGAGCCTTCAGCCGATCCGGCCGACCAGACGGTCCTCGACGTTCTGCAGGTGCCGGCGCATGGCGTCGGCGGCGAGGCCCGGCTGCCGGTCGTTGAGCGCGGCGACGATCCGGTCATGGTCGTCGAAGCTGTGGTGGTCGGCGGCGGGGCGCGCGTGGTCGGGGCGGCTGCGTCCCCACGTCACCGCACGACGCACGGCATTCAGCGTCTCGAGCAGCGCAAGCAGGATGGGGTTGTGCGCCGCCTCGGCGACCTGGTGGTGGAACTTGGAGTCGAAGGCCTCGTACTCGCGCCACGTCTCCGCGTCGCGGCAGGCGACCGCGAGTTCGGCAAGCGCAGCGAGGTCCGCCGGCGTTCCGTTGACCGCGGCCAGGCGCGCAAGTTCAGGCTCGAGCGCGATGCGCGCCTTCATCACCTGCAGCGGGTTCGAGCGCTGGGCGAGGTCGGCGATATCGACGAGTTGCGGCGGCCGGCTGCCCAGGAAGGTGCCCTTGCCGACATGCCGCCAGATCTGCCCTTCCCGTTCCAGCACCGCCAGGGCCTTGCGCACCTCGGTCCGCGTGACGCCCAGCGCGTCCGCCAGCTCCCGCTCGGGCGGCAGGCGACCGTCCTCCGGCAGCGAGGCCGCGGCCAGGTAGCCTCTCAGCTGGGCGAGGACGCCCGAGAAGGCGTACTCCGTCTGCGAATCGACGCGGTCATCCATGGCGAAGGTCAGGTCTTCTACTTTGGCATCCCATGCCACAGCCGCGGGATGAATTCAACCATTTCCGGATTGGTTGCCGTTCCGCTGAAGCTCGTCGTTGAAATTCCCCGAAATGATCCCCTTGACAGACCAATCATGCTCTCCATCATAACCAAAACAGAATTGGTTGCGACCGATCGGGCATTCGATCGGCGCCATTCGGGAGGAGATCGCATGGCCTGGCATGGAGGATTGCTGTCTGCGTTCTGCGGAGCGGCGGGCATCGTGGCTGTCACGGTGGGCGCCGCCGAAGCCCAGACGAAGGTGAGGGTGGCGCTCGGCGACGTGCTGTCGACCGAGACCCTGGCGATGGTGATCGCCCTCGACCGCGCCAAGGAGAAGGGCGTCGACTACCAGGTCACGCACTTCTCGAAGGAGGATCTCGCGATCCAGGCCGTCATCAACGGCCAGGCCGACCTCGGCGTCGGCACGCCCTACGCCGTGGTGCAGAAGTCGAAGGCGCCGCTGCGCATCCTGTTCCAGGGCACGCGCCTCGTGTTCTTCCCGGTCGCCGACAAGAAGTACAAGACCTGGAAGGACATGAACGGCCAGCCGATCACGTTCCACGCCCGCGCCACGGGCACGGAGGCCATCGGCAACATCATCGCCAAGCGCGAGGGCATCCAGTTCGGCGAGCGCAGCTACGTGCCGGGCTCGGAGAACCGCGTGATCGGCATGATGAAGGGGCAGATCAACGCCACCATCGTCGACCTCGCCAACAAGAACCTCCTCATGGAAAAGGCGGGCGACCGCTTCCACGTGCTGCCGGGCGTGAGCCAGCCGGCGTCCGACGAGACGCTGTTCGGCAACATCGAGTGGATCCAGAAGAACGAGAAGCAGGTCGACATCATCGTCACCGAGTTCCTGCGCCTGTGGACCGAGATGGCGAAGGATCCGACGGTGATCGAACAGGAGCGCGCCAAGCGCAAGCTGATGGCCGACCAGCCCAAGGAAGTGCTGGAGAACATCACGAAGTTCTACACGATGGCGACCAAGGAAGGCGTGTACTCGCCGGCCGGCGGCAACGCGGACGTCGCCAAGGCGGACTTCGAGTTCTACGTCGAGGCCGGCCAGATGCAGGGCCCGGCCGGCGAGCTCAAGGTCGAGGACTTCTGGTACCTCGCGCCGCTCGACCGCGCCCGCAAGGCCGTCGGCAGCTGAGCCCTTCCCGACATCGGCGACCGGGGCCCTGCCCCGGTCGCACGCCCCGGCCCTCTCCGTGAACAGGCCCGAACCCGTGCAATCCACCGACGTCGCAACGGCCGTCCCGTCCCTTCCGTCACCGGCGGACCGCACCCGCTGGCTCGACATCGCCACGCACCCGCTGCTTCTGCGGTTCGTCTCGTTCGCGGCCGTCCTGGGGCTGTGGGAGTACGCAGGGCGCATCCCGCTCAGTGCTGCGTTTCCGACCTTCCTCGACACGCTCGCGGCGCTCCGCGAGCTGATCGCCGACGGGACGCTCGTGAAGGCCTTCGCGGTGACGCTGAAGCCTCTCGCCATCGGCCTGGCCGCGTCCGTCTTCATCGGCGTGGGCCTCGGCGTGCTCATGGGGCTGCACCGACCGTCCGAGTGGCTGATCGCGCCGATCTTCATCGTCGCGCAGGCGGCTCCGCTCGCCGCGCTCATTCCGGTGCTGACCTTCGCCTACGGGATCGGGCTCACCGCCAAGGTGCTGACGGTGTGCATCATGGCGATGCCGGTGATCGTGCTGAACACGCTCGGCGCGGTGCGCAACACGCCCCAGTCGCTGCTCGAGATGTCGCGCTCTTTCCTCGCGACGCGCTCGCAGTCGATCCGCCTCGTCATCCTGCCGTCGGCGAGCCCGATGATCTTTTCCGGGCTGCGGCTCGGCAGCGCCGCCGCGTTCATCGGCGTGATCCTGGCCGAACTGCTGATCACGCCCACGGGCATCGGCGACGTCATCTCCTACAACCAGTCCGTCGCCGACTACCCGAAGATGTACGCGGCGATCCTGTCCATCATCGTCTTTGCCGTCCTGTTCATCGAGCTGCTGGAGCGGGTCGAGGTGACCCTGTTCCGGCCGGAGAAGCGTTCATGATGTCGTCCTCGCTCGCCGCCGCGCAGCCGGCCCCGCCCTCCCCCGCCGTCGCGGCGACGTCGCCGCGCGCGATCGTCGAGGTGAAGGGGATCACCAAGACCTATGCCGGGGGCATCGAGGCCCTGTCCGGCATCACGCTGGACTTCCCCGAGGGACGCCTGACGACCCTGCTCGGCCCCTCGGGCTGCGGCAAGACCACCCTCCTCAAGATCATCGCCGGGCTCATCCCCGCCACCAGCGGCACGGTGATCGTCGACGGCCGGCAGGTCACCGGCCCCGGGCCGGAGCGGGCCTTCGTGTTCCAGGACTTCGCGCTGATGCCGTGGGCGAGCGTGCTGCGCAACGTCGCCTTCGGGCTCGAGCTGCGCGGCATGGCGCGCTCGGAGCGCGAGGCCATCGCCGAGCGCCACATCGCCCGCGTCGGCCTGAAGGGCTTCGAGCACAAGTACCCGCACGAGCTCTCGGGCGGCATGCGCCAGCGCGTCGGCCTCGCCCGCGCGCTCGCCGTCGATGCCAAGGTGGTGATGATGGACGAGCCGTTCTCGGCCGTCGACGAGCAGACCCGCCGCAAGTTCCAGGAGGAGCTCCTCGACCTCGTGGCGCGCGAAGGAAAGACCTTCCTCTTCGTCACGCACAGCATCGAGGAGGCGGTCTACGTCTCCGACCGGATCGTGCTGCTGTCGCGCCGACCGAGCCGCGTCTCGGCGATCATCGAGCCGAAGATCGCGCGCGGCGACGATCCCGAGAAGATCCGCCGCGACAGCGCCTACCTCGACGCCGTCGAGGACATCTGGCAGCAGCTCAAGCGCTATCTGGACTGAGGACGTCCCATGGTCGTGGCAGGATACCAGCTCCCGATGATGGCGGCCCTGATCGTCTGGGCCGTCGTTTGGGAAATTGTCGGGCACACGGAGGCGGGCTTCATCCTGCCGCCCCTCTCGGCCATCGCCGGGCGCGTCGTCGAGATCGTCCCGACGGCCTCGTTCGGCGAGGCGCTGTACATCACCGGGAAGGCCTTCGTCGTCGGCAACGCCATCGCGCTCGTCGTCGGCATTCCGCTCGGGATCCTCATGGGCCGCAACGTCATCGCGGACCGCCTGCTGCTGCCGTGGGTCAACCTGTTCCTGTCCGCGCCGCTCAGCGCCCTCGTCCCGGTCATCATGGTGGTGTTCGGGCTCGGCGAGACGACGATCATCCTCACCGTCGTCCTGTTCGCGATGTGGATCATCGTGCTCAACACCCGGGCGGGCGTGCGGGCGATCTCGCCCTCGCTCGTGGAGATGGCGCGCAGCTTCGGCGCGAGCGGCTGGCAGGCCTTCACGAAGATCTACGTGTGGGCCGCCCTTCCCGAAATCCTGGCCGGCGTGCGGCTCGGCATGATCCGCGCCGTCAAGGGCGTGATCATCGGCCAGCTGCTCGTGTCCGTCGTCGGCTTCGGCACGCTGTTCGAAGTTTACCAGTCGCACTTCCTGATGGAGCACTTCTGGGCGCTGCTGCTCGTGCTCTTCGCCTTCGCATTCACCCTGAACGAGATGCTGGCCCGGCTGGAGAAGCGGTTCAGCTATTTCGCAGCCTCGCGCTGACGCCTTTCGAACCGTGCAGAACAAGGACATCGCACAATGAACATCGCCACGACCCATGCCTATGTCGTGCCCGCGCCCCAGACGGTCTCGGTGCCGGTCCGCGGGACGACCTCCCGGTTCCCGGTGCACCGGATCTACTGCGTGGGCCGCAACTACGCCGCGCACGCCATCGAGATGGGCGGCGATCCCAACCGCGAGGCGCCGTTCTTCTTCCAGAAGAATCCGAACACCGTGGTCACCGAGGGCGGCGACTTCCCCTACCCGCCGCGCAGCCAGAACGTGCACCACGAGATCGAGTTGGTCGTGGCGCTCTCGAAGGGCGGCAAGGACATCCCGCTCGAGAAGGCGATGGACCACGTCTACGGCTATGCCGTCGGCCTCGACATGACGCGGCGCGACCTGCAGGACGAGTGCAAGAAGGCCGGCCGTCCGTGGGAGATCGCCAAGGCGTTCGAGCACTCGGCTCCCATGGGTGACATCGTCCCGGCCTCGAGCGTCGGCCACCTCACGCAGGGCGCCATCTGGCTGAAGGTCAACGGCGAGATTCGCCAGCAGGGCGACCTCAACCAGATGATCTGGAAGGTGCCGGAGATGATCTCCTACCTCTCCGGCCTGTTCGAGCTGCACCCCGGCGACCTCATCATGTCGGGCACGCCCTCGGGCGTCGGCGCCGTGCAGCGCGGCGACGTGATGGAGGGCTTCGTCGAGGGGCTCGGCTCGCTCGTCACCCGCGTGTCCTGATCGACCTCGAAGCACCGCTGCCCCAAGACTGGCGGCACACGTATACAGTCGCGCCGGCCCTCAGCCGGCGCGAAGCATTTTTGCGTCCGCTGGGCGAACAGCACCCCCCCTTCTGCGAACGGCGACGCTGAGGTTGTGTTCGTCTTATTCATAGAGACTTAGTTCATCTCCGTCGCCTTGGGACGCGAATGAAGCCGAGACGATCGCCACTCCGAGGGACCCATTCGTGATCCTCGTCGTCGTCAGCGTGATCGTGCGCGGTGGGTCCAAGGCTGGACGCCAGGCGCTGTGGGGCGGGCTGGCGATCTCGCACGCGCCAGTTGTCGGCGGCGACGGGATTGGCGCCCGGCAGGATCCGGGAGGGAACGCTCACCCACTGTATGGGCTCGGGCCGGATGAGCGGGTCGGTCATGGTCCCTGCCCCGCGTCGCTCGGGCGGGACGATGCCGTCCCAGGGGTGAGACTTGCTGGCCGGCGCGTGCGGGTCGGGGCCGCGGTGGGTCGCCGGACCGCTGAGGCGCCCGTCAGTAACGAGGGCCTCCGTCCCGGGCTCGTCCCCAGGTTCGTTCGTCCGCATACTTTCTCCCGAGCCTGGACGGAAGCCAAGATCAGGTCTGTCACGCTCCACGGCAAGAGCCAGCCCCTGCCCACCCGCTCCTCCGATGCGATTGTCCAAGGGACCTCGAACGCGCTCCCACGCTTCGCGAGCGTGCTGGAGCGTGGCGATCTCCTGGGCCGTGTGTGGCCGGTGCCAGAATCCGAGGATCGTGAGTTCCTCGCGCGAGAGCGGCGCCCTCGTCGACGAAACCGCATCGCTCTCTCCGACCGGCGATTTTTTCACGGAATGATCTGCGGCAGCAGCCTGTAGGCCAAACGACTCTACCCGGTCCTGCGTGATCACCGCAGCCGAGAGGTCGCCGCTCCACCCTGACAGGGCCTCGATCGCAATCGCCGCCCCCTCTTCCAAGTCAGGTTCGTTCGTCGCAGTTTTCTCTGCGCGCTGCTCCGTCGTGCCGGCGTCGTCCGAGTCCACCCCCTCCCCCCCAGGTTCGTTTGCACGGATTTTTTCGCGGCGGCGCTCTGCCTCAATGCGGCGACGCACCGTCGGTTCGATGTCTTGGAACGCCTCCAACGCCTGGCGGATAAGCTCTTCCCCCTGGCGGCGCTTGCGCATGATCTCCTGCAGTTCGCAAAAGTTCTGGATGTCGGCCAGCGTGAACACCATTGCGCGCCAGGCGGCGTGGCGCGCCACCGCGATGCTGGCGAGGCGGATGAAGCGGCGGGACAGCGTGCCGTGGTCGAGGAGGACGGCCTCCTGCGCGGCGGCGATCAGCGCCCAACCCGCATCCTCCAGGAGACCGTCCCACACCAGCGCCCGCACAGCGAGCCCGGTGCGGTCCTTGGCGGGCGCGAGGTCACGCAGGCAGCGCTCCTGTCGGGCGCGCTCCTGCCGATTGCGCTCCTGCTGGCGCCGGCGAGACGCCATGTCGCCCTTGGCGGGCTCCCCGAGAGCCGAAGCGATGGCGGCGACAAGGCCTTCGGGCGTCCTGCGCGGCGCCGCCGGTTCCTGGCGGAGAGGAGCGCTCGTCCGGTGATCGCGACGCCAGGCCTCGATGGCGCGCCGCGCACGGCGGGCGCGGGAGGCGGTGCGCTGCTCATAGCCCGAGAGCGTGGCGAGGTCGGCGGCGGCGGCCATGGCGATCGACGCCGGGTCCGGCCCTTTCACCGGACCCGGCGAGACCGTTTCCGCTACTGGCATCCGAACGAGCAGGAGGCCACGGCGTGGTCCGGCACGGGCGGCTCGCGCGAGCATCCCGACGGCGTCCAGAGCCTCGGCCTCGAGCACGAGGCCGAGCGCGATGTCGCAGAAGGGCAGCGCCCCGCCACTTGCCCGCGCCTCGTCGTTGAGACGGGTCGCGAGACCAACGATCTCGCGCCAGGCGTCCTCGAAAACGCCGACTGCGTCGAGGGCGGAGCGTGTGGCCTTGAGCACGAGTGCCCTCAGTGCCTGGATGCGGCGCAACATCCAGTCGGCCTCGACGTAGGCGATGCAGGGCGCCAGCAGCTCCGGCGGCGGAGACAGGGAGGAAGTGGGCGATGGTCCGCCGAACATACCCTCCCCCGTCGATCCCTGCGCCGGCCACCCCACCTCATCCATCACGGCGCCGGCATAGACCTGCCCGAGCCACGTCGCGCCGCTCCGGA
>NZ_JBTSWJ010000024.1:0-35384 GCF_054612375.1 Alsobacter sp. R-9
TCCTTGGCGGCATCGGACGAGCGCTGCGCCAGCGTGCGCACCTCGGATGCCACCACGGCGAAGCCCTTCCCCGCCTCGCCCGCACGGGCCGCTTCCACCGCGGCGTTGAGGGCAAGAAGGTTCGTCTGGAAGGCGATGTCGTCGATGACCGACGTGATGTCGGAGATCTTCTGGCTCGCCTGCTCGATGCGGGTCATCGCCTCGACGGCCTGCGTCACGATCGAGCCGCCGTTCTCGGCGACCTTCATCGCCTCCTCGGCAAGGTCGACGGCCTGCCGCGAGGACTGCGCGGAGGCCTTCACCGATGCGGCGAGTTCCTCCGTGGTGGCGGCCGTCTGCTCCAGCGAGGACGCCTGCTCCTCGGTGCGGCGGGACAGGTCGTCGGCGCCCGCGTTGATCTCGCGGGCGGCCCCGGCCACGTCGACGGCGGTCGTCTGGATCGTCGACACCGTCTCGGAAAGGCGCTCCACCGTGGTGTTGATGCTGTCGGCGAGCGTGCCGAGCGAGCCCTCGAAGCGGGTGGCCACCGTCTTCGTCAGGTCCCCGGACGAGACGGCCTGCATGACGGCCGCGCACTCCGAAACGGCGGCCTCCACCAGTCCGGCAAGGCTGTTGAGACCCGTCGCGATGTCGTGCACGAAGCCCTGCTTGCCCTCCAGGGTGAGCCGGCGGGAGAAGTCGCCGTGCTTGGCGGCGTCCACGACGGCCGCAACCTCCGTCTGGCCGGAGATGTCCGCGGTCACGTCACGCCAGAGCAGCGTATGGCCGATCCGGGTCCCGTCCTCCGCATGGATGTAGGTCATGTCGACGAGCAGCACGAGGCCGTCGACCTCGTAGCGCACCTTGCGGACCTTGCCGTCGTCGTGGATCAGCTTGCGCGACAGCGCGGGATTGGCGCGGTAGTAGTCGAGGTGCTGCCCCGTCATCTTCTCGACCGCGAAGTCGTGGCGACAGGCGCGGAACGCCGGTTCGAGGCGCATCAGCAGGTTGCACAGCTTCTCGCTGATGAAGACGATCCGCTCCTCGGGATCGGTGATCATCAGCAGCGTGTCGGACGCGTTCATTGCGTGCACCGTCAGCTGGTTGTCCCGTCCGAGGCTGCTGATGTGCTCGACGGCCCGCGCCACGTCGCCGATCTCGTCGCCACGCTGCCGGCCCGGGATGGCGATCTCTCCGCCGTCCTTGATGCGCAGGATGCTGCGCGCGAGGTCGGCCACGGGCTGCACGAACTGGCGGCGGAACCACGCATAGGCCCCCGCCATGATCAGGAGCATGAGGCCGGCGAGGCCGGCCAGAAGGCGGTTCGTGGCCTCGCGTCCGGCCTGGGCTTCCTGCTCGACCGTCGCCGCCACTTCCTCGATCCGGTCGCCGGCCGTGTCCATGGCCTTTTCCAGTTCGCCGAAACGCTCCTCGAAGCGTGTCAGGCCTTGCTCGGCCGCCGCGCGATCCGCGTAGGCGAGGTCGACGAGCCGGGTCGCCTCGGCGATGTAGGCGTCGAGCGGCGGGCGGAGCTTGGCCACGACAGCCTTCACCTCGGCATCGCGAGCCTCGGCCTCGATCGAAGCGATGACGCGGCGGAAGGCCTCCGCGTTCTTGGCGGTACCCTCACGGTCTGCGTTCTTCTGGTCCGAGGACCGGGCCGCATTGTAGAGCGCCGCATACACGTCTCCCCGCAGGGCGTCGTGGTACATGTCACCCAGCGTGTGCTGCCGCAGGACCGCCGCGCTGGAGCGCAGATCGTCGAGCGCAGAGCCCAGCCGTGCCGACCGATCGAAGACGATGCCCCCTGCGCCCGCCACGAGAAGTCCCGCGACGCCGAAGGCGAGGGCGATCTTGGCGTTGATCGAGGTGAGGCGGGGCAGGACTGGCATGGATGGGACCTTTGGAACGACTGCGCACGCGTCGGCCGCGGGCGCCTTTTCAAGTGGATGCAGAGGACGACCGGACCGCCCCCATCTGCATAATTCATAGGCACGCGGAACTAAGGCCGGCTTAAGCGGCGCGGTGACTGAAACCTGAACACAACCTGAGATTGCATCCTTCTCCGACCCACGAACGGAAACGGGCGCCCCTGAAGGAGCGCCCGTTCCTGATCGTCCGCCAGGGTGTCGCCGGGATCGCCAGCGTCTCAGAACTCTTCCCAGCCTCCGGCCACCTTCGCCGCCGGCCGGGCGGCTGCGGGGCGCGGCCGTGGCGCAGGAGCCTTGAACGCATCCGCGGCGAGCTTGCGCAACCGGTCCGGCTCGTTGATCGCCGGCGCGGGTTCCCGCCTGGCGACGGCCGGGGCACGCAGGGTCGCGTGCGACGTCCGGAAAGCGGTGACCAGATCGTTGAGCTTCTGGATCTGGCTGGTGAGCGACGCCGCGGAAGCCGCGCTTTCCTCGGCGAGCGCCGCGTTCTGCTGGGTCATCTCGTCCATGTGGGCGACGGCCTGGCTCATCTCGTCGATGCCGTTGGCCTGCTCGCTCGAGGCCGCCGAGATTTCGCTCACCGTCCCCGCCACCTTCTGCGAGGCCTCGACGATCCGGCCGAGCGCATCCCCCGCGGAGCGCACCAGCTTGACGCCCTGGGCGACCTCTGTCGTCGACGTGTTGATCAGCGCCGTGATGTCCTTGGCGGCGTCGGACGAACGCTGGGCGAGCGTGCGCACCTCGCTGGCGACCACCGCGAAGCCCTTGCCGGCCTCGCCGGCGCGGGCGGCCTCGACGGCGGCGTTGAGGGCGAGCAGGTTCGTCTGGAAGGCGATGTCGTCGATGACCGACGTGATGTCGGTGATCTTCTGGCTCGCCTGCTCGATCCGGGTCATGGCATCCACGGCCTGCGTCACGATCGTCCCGCCGTCGGCGGCGACCGTCATCGCCTCCTCGGCGAGTTCCACCGCCTGCCGGGACGACTGCGCCGAGGCCTTCACCGAGGCGGCGAGTTCCTCCGTGGTGGCGGCGGTCTCCTCCAGCGAGGAGGCCTGCTCCTCGGTGCGGCGGGAGAGATCGTCGGCGCCGGCGTTGATCTCGCGGGCCGAGTGAGCGACCTCGACGGTCGTGGCCTGGATAGTGGCAACCGTTTCGGCGAGGCGGGCGACCGTCTCGTTCACGGCTTCCTTGAGTTCTCCGAACCGGCCCGGATAAGGCGCCGTGATCTGGCGCGTCAGGTCGCCCTCGGCGAGCCCGCCGAGCACGCGCAGGACGTCGGCGGTGGCACCGTCGACGGCCGCGTTGACCTCGCTCAGGCCCTCGACGAGCACGCCGAGGCGCCCCAGGTCGGCGCCCGCGGCCGGGCGGGCGGAGAAATCGCCGGCCTTGGCGGCGCTGACGAGGGCGCCGACCGTCTCGATGATGCGTGCTTCCGTCTCGGCGCGCGCATCGCGCACCTTGGCTCCCAGCGCCTGCTGCTCGATCTCCGCGGCCATCTGCGCCTCGAGCGCCTGCTCGGCGGAGCGCGTGGCCGCGTCGCCGGCCGCGAAGGCCGACACGATGCGCTGGCTGAGGAAGACGAGGGCGCCGGCCTCGACGAGAAGGATGACCGCGTGCAGGACGACCCGCATCAGGTCGGCGCCCTGCGGGAACACGGCGAGCGGATAGAGGAAGTTGAGCGTCAGGTGATGAACGGCCACGAAGGCCGTCGCGAGAACCAGCGAGATCGGGCAGCACCAGACCGCGGCGACCGCGAGGCCGGCGAAGAAGGCCATGTGCATGTCGATCTGGAGGTGAGTTCCCTCGGCGGCGAAGACGAGAAGCGCCACCTGCAGGGCCAGCGCGACGGTCGAGGACCAGCGCGTCACCTCGCCGGTCGGCTGGGCCCGCCATGCCAGCGTCGGCACGAGAGCCGCCGCGACGGCGAAGCCCGTGATCACCCACGGCATCCGATGCCCGAGCGACACGGCCGCCACAGCCGTGAGGATGGCGACCAGCCAGAGCAGCCCGATGAAGGGGCCGGCGAAGCTGCCGCGAAGTTTCTCCAGACTGCTCGTCATGACATGTCCTGCCTTGCCTTGCCCTGCTGCCCTGGCCAGCACGCGGCGACCGCCGCGCCGTCCAGCACGATCCAGTAGCCCTTCGCCCGCAGGCGACCGATGAAGCCTTCGTCGCCGGGCATGGCGATGGTGACCCTTCGGCCCGGCGCCTGCATCACGGTGCCGCCGGCCTCGCCGATCGCGGCGATCCTCTCCGGCTCGCTGTCCGCCAGACCCACCACTGCAACCGGTTGCATGGCCCGCGGCGAGGCGGCGAGAGCCGCCGGGACGAGAGCCAGCAAGAGAGTCGCCGCCACGGCACCCGCCAGCGGGCCGCGACGGGTGGAGGCTTCGGAGAAGGCCGTATCGGACGAAGGGGATGCGGAACGCATGCGAGAACCGTAACGCTACAGTTCACGCTCTTAACGGACAGACGTTACATTTTTCCTATTCGGTTGACCCGCTACAGCAGCGCGCTCTGTCTCCGCCCGGACAGGACGAAGGCCCCCGCCACGGCTGCGACCGTCAGGACCAGCAGGATCGTCGAAAGTGCGGAAGCGATGCCGTACTCGCCGTCGAGAACGGCGAGATAGATGCGCACGGGCATCGTCATGGTGCGGCCGACATAGAGGACCAGGGACGACGAGAGCTCGTTCATCGCCGTCACGAGGCTCATGAGCGCTCCGGCGAGGATGCCCGGCGCGATGAGAGGCACCGTCGTCTTCAGGAAGGCGCGGGCCGGCGTGTAGCCGAGGCTGATCGCAGCCTCCTCGAGGCTGGGGCTGAGCTGCTTCAGCGAGGCGGCGACGGAACGCGCGGCGTAGGGCAGGCGCCGGATGAACACGGCGAGGATGATGATGAGCCCGGTGCCCGTGATCTCGAGCGGCGGCCCGTTGAAGCGCGTCAGCAGCGCGATGCCCATGACGATGCCGGGCACGATGTAGGGCACCATCAGGATGCCGTCGAGCGCGACGGTCGCCGGGCCGGGGCGCCGGGTGATCAGGTAACCGACCAGCGTTCCCACGACGACGATGGCCGCCACCGACGCGGCGGAGAACAGGATGGTGTTCCAGATCGGCGCGGAGACCGTGGCGATGATCTTCTCGTAGCTTTGCAGCCCGAATCCCGGCTGGAACACCGGGCCGCTGGTGCGCCGGAACGAGAACAGCACGGCGACGATAGACGGCGTCGCGCCCGCCAGAACGATGGCGTAGGCGGCGACGTGCATCAGCATCCCGCGCACCCCCCTCGCCTCCTGCACGAACGGCGTCTTCAGCAGGTTGCCGGAGAACACGTCCCGCGCGACGAGGCGGCGTTGCACCAGCACCACGATCATCGAGATGACGATCAGCGCGATCGACAGCGTCGAGGCCATCCCCGGATTGCCGCCCATCTCGCTGCCGAAGAGGTTGAAGGCCTCCGTGGCCAGCACGTTGAAGTCGCGACCGATGAGGCGCGGCGTGCCGAAGTCGGCGATCGACAGCACGAAGGTGAGGAGCGCGGAGGCGGCAACCGACGGCAGGATCAGGGGCAGGGTCACCGTGAACAGGCGGCGGGTCGGCGACACGCCGAGGCTCTCGGCCGCCTCCTCCACCGAGCGGTTCACGGACCCCAGCGCCGTCGACGTCATGAGGTAGACGTGCGGGAAGAACTTGAGGGCGAAGACCAGCACGACGCCCATCGCGCCGTAGATGGGCGGCATGGCGATGCCGATCGAGAGCAGCGCCTGGCGGACGACGCCGTTGGCGCCGAACAGCACGATCCAGGCGTAGGCACCGATGAAGGGCGGCGAAACCAGCGCGACGATGGCCAGCGTCTGGATGACCATCTTGCCGCGGATGCGGAAGCGGGTGGTGAGGAAGGCCAGCGACACGCCGAGGATCAGCGCCCCGGTCATCCCGCCGAAGCCGGCGATCAGCGTGTTGACGAGGGCCCTGCGGTAGGACCGGGTGGTGACGAGGTCGACATAGTTGACGAGCGACCACGCGCCCGTCTCGTTGTCGCGCGCGCTCGCGGCGATCACGGACGCCAGCGGCCAGACGAGCAGGACGCCGACGATCGCCCAGGCGAGGACGAGGACGAGGAACCAGACGTCGAAGCGCCGGCGCACCATCGTGCCGGATCTCACGGGGCGGGCTCCATCGGGCAAAGGTCGCCCTGCGCGTCGAAGGCGATGATGCGGCCATAGGGCAGCACGACCCTGATCTCGCGCCCCTCGGCCGCCAGCGTCGCGCTGTCAGGCTCGGCAACCTGGGCCACCATCGCGCCGGCCGGCGTGTCCACGGTGTACTGCGCCTCGCGGCCGAGGAACGTCACCTTGCGCACCGTGCCTTGCAGCGCGATCCCGTCGTCGGCAGGGTCCACGAGCGTGCAGAGCCGGACGTTCTCGGGACGGATCGCGATCTCCACGGGCGGCCGCGCGGCGTTGGCGAGCGGCAGCGGCGTCGGGCCGACGTGCAGGCGGCCCTCCACCGCGCGCAGCGGAAGGAAGTTCATGGTGCCGACGAAGGAGGCAGCGAAGCGGCGGCGAGGGGTCCGGTAGATCTCGACCGGCGAACTCACCTGCTCGCTCCGTCCGCCGCTCATCACGCAGATGCGGTCGGAGATGGCGAGCGCCTCCTCCTGGTCGTGCGTGACATAGACGGTGGTGATGCCGAGACGCCGCTGCATGTCGCGAATGTCCTCGCGCAGCTCGAGGCGCAACTTGGCGTCGAGATTCGACAGCGGCTCGTCCATGAGGAGCAGCTTGGGCCGGATGGCCATCGCCCGCGCGAGGCCCACGCGCTGCTGCTGGCCGCCGGAGAGTTCCGCGGGATAGCGCGCGTCGTAGCCTTCGAGACGAACCGTCGCGAGGGACTCGGCGACCCGCTCGGCGATGGTGGCCTTGGGCAGACGGCGGGCCCTGAGGCCGAACGCGACGTTGTCGGCGACGGTCAGGTGAGGAAAGAGCGCATAGTCCTGGAACACCATCCCGATGTCGCGCTCGTGGGCGGGGCGGATGTCGAGCCGGTCGCCGTCGAGTTCGATCTCGCCGCGGTCCTGCGGCTGAAAGCCGGCGATGATCCGAAGCAGCGTGGTCTTTCCGCAGCCCGACGGGCCCAGCAGGGTGAAGAACTCTCCCGACGCGATCGACAGGTCGATGCCCTGCAACACCTTCACCGCGCCGAAGCTCTTCTCGACGCGCCTGATTTCCAGTCTCGACAACCCGACAACCCCTCCCCGGGCCCGCGGCCAGCGCAGGCGTGCTCCCCGCCACAGATGACAGCTTTACAACCTTTGTGACAATGCCCGATGCTCCGCGGCGGTACAGCAAGAAACAGAGGAAGCGTCCCATGCTCCGACCCATCGCCACCGCCACCGTGCTCGCCGCGGCGCTGGTCACCTCCGCCGTTGCGCAGGAGAAGCGAGTCTCCGTCTACACGGCCCACAACACGACCATCGTGGAGCTGCTGCAGCCGCGCTTCGAGAAGGAGACGGGGATCAAGATCGACCTGGTGAAGGCCGGGTCCGGCGACATCATCAAGCGCGTGCGCGCGGAGGCCGGCTCCCCCAAGGCCGACGTCATCTGGAGCATCGGTGCCGAATCGCTGGAGGACAACAAGGACCTGCTCGCGGCCTACACGCCGAAGGAGAGCGCTGCCCTGCTGCCCGCCTACAAGGCGAGCGCCGAGTGGCTGCCCTACACGGGCATCATGGCCGTCTTCGCGGTCAACACGAAGCAGTTGAAGCCGGCGGACTATCCCAAGACGTGGAAGGACCTCGCCGACGCCAAGTGGAAGGGCAAGGTCTCGTCGGCCCGCGCCGACACGTCCGGCTCTGCCTTCCAGCAACTCGGGACCGTCCTCATCGGCTACGGCGACAAGGGCTGGGATGTCTACAAGGGCATCCTCGGCAACTTCGCGCTCTCCGACAGCTCGGGAGCGGTGGTCCGCTTCGTCAACGACGGCGAGGCCCTGGTCGGCATCACGCTGGAGGACAACGCGCTCGAATACGTCCGCAACGGCGGCAACGTCGCGATCGTCTATCCGGAGGACGGAACCTCGACGGTGGCCGACGGCATCGCCCTGGTGAAGGGCGGCCCGAACCCGGACAACGGCAAGGTCTTCCTCGACTGGCTGCTGTCGAAGCCCGTGCAGGAGCTGCTCGTCGAGAAGATCGGCCGCCGCTCGGTGCGCAGCGACGTACCCGCCACCGGCCTCAAGCCGATCGGCGAGATCAAGTTCGTGAACTACGACCTCAAGACCGTCGCGCAGAACCGCAACGCCTGGATCGCGCAGTGGAAGAAGGCGCTGGCGGACCGCTGAGGTGCGCATCGAGGCCTTCTCGCTTGGCAAGGACCCCAGGGCCCGGCACGCGAACGAGGACCGTTTCGTCCTCCTTCCGGGCCGGGCCTATGCGGTGATCGACGGCGCCACCGACCGGCTCGGCACGCGCTACGATGGGATGCTGTCGGGCCAGTACGCCGCCGTGACCGTTCAGGCGGCACTTGAACGACTGCTCACAAGTGCCGATGCCGTCATCGATGACGAGGCCTTCATCGTCGAGGGTGCGACGCGGGCCATCGCCGACGCGTACCGGCGCCACGGGACTCTCGAGCTGGCGCGGCGCGACCCGAACCACCGGTTCTCGGCCACCCTCGCCTACGTGGCGACGGCGGGCGACACGGTGAAGGTCGTCCTCGTCGGCGACAGCGGCGTGCGCCTCAACGGCCGCGACATCCTGCAGGAGGAGAAGGACCTCGACGTCATCACATCCGTGCTGCGGCAGCAGGCCTGGGGGCCGATCAGTGCCGCGACCGCCGACCCGCTGGACCGGGAGCGGCTGTCCCGGCTGATCGCCTTCAACGGATCAAGGCTCGATCCGGCGCGGGTCCGACCCTGGCTGGACGACGCCGCGCTCTCCGCCATCGAGGCGGCGGCGATGGCGGCGAACCGGGCCCGGCTGCCGCACGTGCCGGAAGCCGACATCGCCCGGCTGGTGCAGGGCGGCATCGTCCATGCTCAGGGCGGCTACCAGAACGACGCGACCTCCGTCCTCGGGTACTCGTGCCTCGACGGGTTCGACGTGCCGATGTCGCTGGTAAGGGTCAAGACGTTCAGCCGCGCCGCGGTCCAGACCATCGAACTGTTCAGCGACGGCTACTTCCGGCCCGGCGACGGTTTCGGCGTCCCGGCCTGGGAGGCCGCCTTCGAGGCAGTGGAGCGCGAGGACCGGGAGAAGATCCGCCTCCACCTCTCTCCCAAGGGGTCGACGGACGAGGCCCTGGCCGACGACCGGACCTACGTCGGCGTCGACCTGCGCGACCCCGCTCAGGCCGGATAGGGGTAGGCGCCGGCGGCCTCGTGCCAGAGCCTGCCGCCGAGCACGACGGCTTCCGACACGAAGCGGCGGTCGCCGTCCATCGTCTCGCCGGTGGCGTCGACGTAACGGAAATTCCCCTCCCGCAGGCTCAGGATCGTGGCATCTCCTGCCGCGCCGGTGCGGAACGTGCCGAGGTCGGTGCGCCGCAGGGCCTGCGCCGGCGTCGCCGTGACGCTCTCGATGACGGCAGGCAGGCTCATGCCCATGCACAGGAACTTCGACATCGTGGTCGCAAGGTCGAAGGCGGGCCCGTCGATGCACAACTGGTGGACGTCGGAGGAGATCGTGTCCGGCGGGAAGCCGTTCGCCAGCATGACGCGAGCCGTGCGGAAGGCGAGCGATCCCATGCCGTGGCCGATGTCGAAGATGACGCCGCGCTCGCGCGCCTCCAGCACTGCGCGCTTCACGGTGCCCTGGGCCGTGCAGGGCGTGTTCGGGAAGGGCCGGAACGCGTGGGTGAGGATGTCGCCGGGGCGCAGGCGGTCGAGCACCTCCTCGTAGGAGGGAGGGGGGTGATCGATGTGGACCATCAGCGGCAGGCCCACCTCGCCCGCCGTCTGGAGCGCGATGTCCACCGGGCCGATCCCCTGGTCGCCGGAGGAGTTGCGCCCGACCCGCACCTTGATGCCGACGACGAGGTCGCGGTTGGCATCGGCCACGGCGGCAGCCTCCGCCGGCGCCATCAGCCGCGTGTCCTCGCTCTCGCCCACCCTCACCGTGGAGGAAAAGCCGAAGATGCCCGCGAACGACACGTGGAGATAGGCGAGGATGCGAGCCTGCGACCGCTCGATGACGTGCTTGCGGAAACCGGGCCAGTTGCCCGGACCCGCGCTGCCGGTGTCGACGCTCGTCGTGACACCCGACATGCGGCCATAGTCGTCCGCGTCCACGCCGAGCGACGTGCCGCCCCAGTAGACATGGGTGTGGAGGTCGATCAGGCCGGGGCAGACGATCCGGCCCGCAGCCTCGACGACCTGCGTGCCGGGCCCGACCGGCAGCCCCCTCCCGACGGCCGCGACCTTGCCGCCGCGGAAAGCGACGTCGGACGGCCCATCGAGATTTTGCGACGGATCGATGACGCGGCCGTTGCGAATGACGAGATCGTAGTCCACGGCGCTCCCCCCAGCCCGCTGCGTCGGTCGCGCAGCCCACGCCGGAGACTGACGGCTTGGGCGTCGAGCGTCCAGCACGGCGGGTGCATCCTTGCCCTGCTCCGCAAGCCGGGATCGGGGGTTCCGCAGACGCCAAGATGGCCTCTGCCAAACGCAACGTCGCCCTAGGACTGTCGTCATCACTTGACACAACAAACGTCAAGTCGTCGGGCTATTTCGAAACAAATTACACAGAAGACGCCCGTCCAATGAGTCCCGGATAGGTTTCATCAACATGTGGCGGAGCAAATAGCGTGCAATTTCACTTACCGGACCTGTGATCCGGGAGTGTCAGGGGAGCACGCAGATGTTCGGATTTGGTGGATCGGGTTCGGGATCCGTCGACGCCAAGGGGCTGGCCGCGGCCATCGACAAGTCCCAGGCCGTGATCGAATTCGGGATGGACGGCACCATCCTCACGGCCAATGCCAATTTCCTGGCGACGATGGGGTACGCGCTGGAGGAGATCCGCGGCAAGCACCACAGCCTCTTCGTCGATCCGCAGTTTGCCCAGAGCACCGAGTACCGCCAGTTCTGGGACAAGCTGCGCCGCGGCGAGTTCGAGGTGGCGCAGTACCGCCGGATCCGCAAGAACGGCGACGGCGTGTGGCTTCAGGCCAGCTACAACCCGGTCTTCGACTCGAAGGGCCGGCCCTACAAGGTCGTGAAGTTCGCGACCGACATCACGGCGCAGAAGATGGTGCTGGCCGACCTCAACGGGCAGATCGAGGCGATCAACAAGTCCCAGGCCGTCATCAGTTTCAACCTCGATGGCACCATCCTCGATGCCAACGAGAACTTCCTGCGCACCCTCGGCTACACGCTGACGGAGGTGAAGGGCCAGCACCACAGCATGTTCGTGGATCCCGCCGAGCGGGGCACGCCGGAATACCGCGCGTTCTGGGACAAGCTGCGCCGCGGCGAATACGACGCCCGGCAGTACCGGCGCCTCGGCAAGGGCGGCCGCGAGGTCTGGATCCAGGCCAGCTACAACCCGATTCTCAATCCCGAGGGCCAGCCCTACAAGGTCGTGAAGTTCGCCACCGACATCACCGAGCAGGTCCGCAAGGTCCGCATCGAGGAGGTGGTGCGCCAGATCACGAACGTCGTCGACGCCGCCAAGGCGAAGGACCTGACGAAGCGCGTCGTGGCGGACGAGAATGCCAGCGAAGACGTCAAGGTGCTGAGCCAGGGCGTCAACGAGCTCATCGGGACCCTCGTCGACATCGTCACCGCCGTCCGCGACGCCTCGCAGGAGACGCAGACGGCCTCGAGCGAGATCACCGAGGGCAGCCAGAACCTCGCGTCGCGCACCGAGCAGCAGGCCTCCGCCCTCGAGGAGACGGCGGCGACCACCGAGCAGCTGGCGGCGTCGGTCAAAACAAGCGCCCAGGCCTCCCGTCAGGCCGTCGCCTTCGCCGAGGAGGCACGGTCGGTGGCCGAGGAAGGCGGCAAGATCGTCGGCAACGCGGTCGACGCCATGACCAGGATCGAGCAGGCCTCGACCAAGATCACAGAGATCACCTCGGTCATCGAGGAGATCGCCTTCCAAACGAACCTGCTCGCGCTCAATGCGGCGGTCGAGGCGGCACGCGCCGGCGATGCCGGCAAGGGCTTCGCCGTCGTCGCAGCGGAGGTGCGTACGCTGGCGCAGCGCTCGTCCGAGGCGGCCAAGGACATCGGCGGGCTGATCTCGTCCTCCACCGTCGAGATCGGCCAGGGCGTCAAGCTGGTGCGGGACGCCGGCACGACGCTGGTGCGCATCGTCGACGCGTCGACGAAGGTCGCCGCGACGGTCAACGAGATCTCCGCCGCAGCCGCCGAGCAGGCCAACGGCATCGACGAGATGAGCCAGGCCGTCGCTCACATGGACGAGATGACCCAGCAGAACGCGGCGCTGGCCGAGCAGAGCTCGGCCTCCGCCCTCGCGCTCTCCCAGCAGATCGACGCGCTGTCGCGCATGGTCAACCAGTTCGACACCGGCCATCGCGACCAGGCACCGGCGCTGACGCTGCAGCCGGCCACGCCGTCGCGCCTGCGGGAACTCGCGCAGTCCGCGTTCAAGAAGCCGATGGGAGCCAAGTCGAAGGTTGCGGCCGGCGGCTCGCGCGCGCCGGTGAAGAAGGCCGTCGGCGGCGGCTCTGCCGGGCGCTGGGACGAGTTCTAGGCCGCAATCGCTCGCGACGATCACGAAGGGAGGGCACCGGCCCTCCCTTTTTTCGTTCAGGCGACGATCAGGTCCACCGATACGTCCGAGACCTGGAAGTCGACCAGGAAGTCCTGGCTGCTGTTCTCGGTGCGGCCATAGGGGTTGTCGTAGGTGAAGTCGTCCATGACCGCGCGGAAGACGAGCGACAGCGTGCCGTCCGACAATGCTGCCGCGTCCATGATCGCATCGAGCATCGCGGCGTCGAGGTCGGCCGTGTAGCTGCCCGTTCCGGCGGCGATATTGTCGATGGTGCCGACGAGAACGCCCTGCCCGTAGTCGCCGAGCTCGACGATTCCGTTGCCGGCGAACGCATAGACGTCGATCGTTCCGTAGAGCGCCGATCCCACCGTGCTCGAGAAGGCGAGCTTCGCGGCGAGATTGTCGACGGTGACCGATGCTCCGGTGACCACGCCGCCAGCGTCGTAGCCGGCGAGCTTCACCTCGACCTGCCCGACCGACGTCGTGTTGGAATGGTAGTTGTAGTCGAACGAGTAGTTGTAGCCGGATGCGGCCATGTCGACGTGGGCGTAGCTCTGGTCGACCGAGAGGCCCGGCCCGGCGACAAGCGTCGCCCCGACGTCCTGGAAGGTGTCCGACCAGAACGTGCCGCCGCTGTAGGAGACACCGTAGGACCCGTCAGCGTAGTCGATGGCGCTGAAGGACGCTCCCGTGAAGGCCGAAAGCCCGAGCGGCGTGCCGGACGGCGGCGGGGGCTCAGGCGGCGGGGGCTCAGGCGGCGGCGGCTCAGGCGGCGGGACGGCTTCGGCGGTTCCGTCGATCGTGACCGTCACCGTGGTCCGCGTGCCGTCCAGGGCGAACACGTCGAAGCTCTCGCTCACGGACTGGCCAGGCTGGAGTTCATCGAACGCCGAGTTCGCCTCGAACGTCCAGAGGCCGTTCGCATCCACGGAGAAGGTGCCGATCTGCCCCTGCGTCCCGTTCTGCACCTGGAAGGCCGCAATCCCGTCGATGTCCGTGATGGTGAGGTCGCCCGTCAGCGTCAGCGGCGCGTCCGTCTCGTCGGCACGGACGTTCGCGGACGACAGGATGGCAGCGTCGTTCACGCCCTCGATTGTCAGGCTCGCAAGGCCCGTGTCGGTGAATCCCGCCGAGTTCTGGGCGGTGTAGGTGAAGGAGCGGAGCAGCGTCGCACCGCCTGCGAGACCGTCGAAGGCGGAGCTGTTGGGGTCGATGCCCGCCAGTCCGTTGCCGAGATAGACGATGTTCACGCTCGATCCTGGCGCAATGCCGTCTATCGTGGCGATCACGTCGCCGATTGCGGCAACCGTCCCGGCCTTGTTGAGAAGAGACACCGTCGTCGAGGACGCCAGCGTGGCATCGTTACCGAGCAGGTTGATGACGAGGCTCTGTTCGCTGCCCTTGGCCGCGTCGTCGCGCGCAACCACCCCGCGGGTCGAGAAGGTCTGCCCGGCGAACGAGACGGTCTCCACGTTGCGCAGCGTATCGACGCCGCTAGCGCTCGTAACCACGAGGTTGCCGCTCGAGAAGGAGAACTTGACCTGGTCGATCGTCTCGCTGAACACGGCGAGGTCGTTGCCGGTGCCGCCGTCGAGAAAGTCGTTGCCTGCTCCGCCGTTCAGGGTGTCGGCCCCGCCGCCGCCTCGCAGCGTGTCGTTTCCGGCGTTCCCGTAGAGCCACTCGGCCACGTTCTCGTCACGCCGTGCCGAGACGCCGAAGCCCTGGATGACGTCGTCGAGCGAACCGCCGTTAAGTATAAGTTGTACACCGTCACCGTTAACGGTGTTCACGTTACTCTTGGTCGTCGTGCGCTTGGCCATAGGACCGCCAGTGAATCGAACTCTACACGCCTCGGTTCGACTTGAACCTTCATATCAACCTGTGGTCAACGTCCGATAATGGACGGGGCCGTAGTCCGTAACGTTGGACCAAGGTCTGATGACAGCGGGTGGCCTGTCGCGTTCGAGCGGAAGGTTCTCCTCGCGAGACCGCACCCCGCACGACAGGAGCCGCCCCGGATCCGGCCGCCGTCCTTGATTTTCCACGCGATCCGGCGATGGTCGCAGGGGTGCTCCGGTTGCACCCCCCGGAGGAGCCGATTGCCCCTTGGTCTGACAATGCCCTCTTCACCGCAGCCCCCGCGCCCCCTGTTCGGCCGTGGTGCGGCTTCGTTGTCGCACCGTGCCGCGACGTCCGGAGCCCGCGGAGCGGCTCTGGCGACGGTCATCGTCCTCATGCTCGCGACGCCCGCGGCGGCGCAGTTGAAGGCTGCGTCGTGTGATTCGCTTGCCAGCCGCGAGAACGCGATCGCCGCCGACGTCGCCGACAGCGCTCAGGAGCTGGAACTCCTGCGGCTCGTCCTGCGCCGGCCGACGCCGATCCAGAGCGCCTACGACCTCCTCGTGCGACGCCGCGTCCTGCTGATCCAGACGCCGGCAAACCTCGAGGAGAGGCGTCGCCTCGCCGCGCAGCGGGTGAAGCTCGGCTGCCCCGGCGTCTACAAGGGCGACGTCGACGTGCAGGCGCGGGAGATCCGCGAGTTGCGCGAAGTGGTGAAGCGCGCGCAGAAGAGCAACGACCGCGCCATCGCGCAGCTGGAGAACCAGCTGAAGCTCAGCGTCGGTGGGCAGGTGTCGCTCAATCTCGAGTAGGAGGAGCGCCTTGCCGGTGCAGGACCACGACCGCTCTGCCGGCGTGCAGGAGGCCTACGACCGTTGGTCCCGGACCTACGACGCGACCGACAACCCGATGGTCCACGCCGCGACCCAGATCATCGCACCGCTCGCGGCGGATGCCGGGAGCCTTCGCGTCCTCGAGGTGGGGTGCGGGACCGGGCGCAACCTCGCGGCCTTCGTCGCCGCCGGCGCCGCCTTCGTGGCGGGCTGCGACCTGTCGCAGGGGATGCTGGCCGCGGCCCGTTCGCGGCACGCCGGCCTCCTGCTTGTTGCCGCGGACGCCACGACCGCCCTTCCCTTCGCAGACGGTGCCGCCGACCTCGCGCTGTTCAGCCTCGTGCTGGAGCATGTCGAGGATCTTCGACCGGTGGTCGCCGAGGCCGCGCGGGTCCTGCGTCCCGGCGGACGTCTCGTCATTGTCGAGATTCATCCCGAACTCGCCGGTGCGGGCGTGGGGGCCCATTTTCGCGACGGGGCCGCTCTCGTCACGATGCCGACCTACCCGCACCGCATCGAGCATTTCGATGCGGCCGCGACCGCCGCTGGCCTGGAGCCCGTGCTGCGGCGGGACTGGCGGCCGGTCGACTTCCGGCCGCCGCATCCGAAGATGGCGAAGCGCGATCCCCTGATGCCTTTCACGCTCGAGCTGGTCTACCGGCGGCCTTGACGGTCCGTCGGTCGCAGCGTCACTGCGTCAGCGTCGGGGCGCGGACACGGCTCGCGATCGCATCCGCGAGCTTGGTGACGAGGTTTGCGTTGCCCTCGGTGAGGGTTCCGCCCTGGATGAAGCCCGGCCACAGCTTCACCTGCTTCCAGCCGTCGGCGACGCCGTCACGATCGTTCGAGTTCAGGTCCGGGTTGCCGAAGAAGACCAGCATCTTGCGCGCCTGGTCGATGACGGCGGAGTTGTCCCACTTCGCCCGGAGCGTATCGTACGTCCTCGGCATCTTGGTCGCCGCGGGATAGCTCGGGTTCTTCAGGCTCAGCGAGTAGCTGGGCTTGTGCGCCGCCGCGTCCGTCCACACCGCAATGAGCGGGTACACGGCCTGCAGCGCCTTCGTGCTGCCCGCCGGAACGTCACCCACCTTTGCCCAGGCCGAATCCATCGCCTCGTTGACACATTCGAGGCCCGCCTCGGGCAGATCGCCGCCGCCCCAGGCCGTCTCGGGATTGACGTAGTTCTGGAAGTCCGCGCGCTGCGCCGGGAGGTTGAAGAACGACGACCACTTCATCGGCGGCTGGTCGCCTACGTACTTCCAGTAGTCCGGGTTCGACGACCGGAGGTTGATGTAGGCGGTGCCCGAGCTCGTCGCGTAATAGAAGCTCGTGTTGGCGCCCGAGAGGTACGTCCCGCCGTAGTCCCGGTAGTAGATCGCCCGCACACGCATGGCGTCGAAGGCGGGGATGCCGCGCTTCACGAGTTCGTCGTTGAGGTTCCTTTCGAGGTTGAGCGCATTGGTCTTCACCGCGTTGAGGGTCGGCGTCATCGAGCCGGTGGCGTCGATGCACATCACGATGTCCAGCTGGCGGATGTCCGGACGCGCGATGGCCGCGGTGGCCTTGGCCGCGGCCATCAGCGCTGTGGCACCGAGGAGACCTCCGAACCGCGCGGGAACCGCGAGCTCGACGTCGCCCGTGACCTTGGACAGGTCGTTCGTCATGGAGAACTCGCTGCGGCGGATCATCGAGAGCTGCTCGGTCGACAGCTGTGCCTCGAAGTACCTCTTGGCGATGGCGGCCCGGTTGGCGTCAGCGTCATTGAGGCGCGCGGCGGCGAGGACCGCCGTGTCCACGGCGGCCTGCACCTGCGTTTCCGTCCGGGCCTTGTTGCCGTAGTCGGCACCCATGCCGACCATGAAGACGACGGGGATAGAGAGCAGGGCGAAGGCGGGCGCAAGGGCCCCCTTGTCGTCCCCTTTCAGGCGCGAGCACGCGGTGAGAAGCACATGGCGAAGCGTCATGGACGGAAACCCCCAGCAGGTTTCGTCCAGCGTTACAAACGCGCACTAAGGTCACTTGAAGCGGCGCAACTCGACTTAATTCGTTCAGACGTTAAGTCGCATTCACCAACAGCGATCTGACGGCCGAACGTCCATCCGCGGGATTGCCGCGTGCGAGCCGCCGTGTCCGCGGTTCAGCCGGAATTGCGCAGGCCGGCGGCGATGCCGTTGATCGAGATGAGGATCCCCTGCTGCGCGCGCGGATCCACCTGCCCGGCCCGCCAGCGGCGCAGAAGTTCCACCTGCAGGTGGTTCAGCGGCGCGATGTAGGCAAAACGGTGGGCGATGGAGCGCGCGAGCGCCGGGCTGTCTGCGAGCCGCCGGTCCTCCCCCGTCAGGTCGCGGAAAGCGGCCACCGTGCGGTCCCACTCCGCCTCGATGCGCTCGAAGATCGTGCGCGACAGAGCATGGTCCGGCACGAGGCCGGCATAGCGACGCGCCATGGCGAGGTCCGCCTTGGCGAGGACCATGTCCATATTGGACAGCAGCGTCCGGAAGAAGGGCCATTCCTGCGCCATTCGCCGCAGGCGTGCCTGTCCCTCCTCGCCGTGGGCCGCGACGTAGGCCTCCACGGCCGAGCCGAAGCCGAACCAGCCCGGCAGCGTGACGCGGCTCTGGCCCCAGGAGAACCCCCAGGGGATCGCACGCAGGTCCTCGATCCGGCGGGTCGCCTTCCGCGAGGCCGGCCGCGACCCGATGTTGAGCTCCGCGATCTCGGCGATGGGCGTGGCGGCGAAGAAATAGTCGACGAAGCCCGGCGTGCCGTACACGAGCGCCCGGTAGGCGGCCATGCTCGCCTGCGAGAGCTCCTCGGCGGCCTCCAGGAAGTCCTCGGGAGGCGGCGCCTGCGACGACAGGAGCGTCGTCTCCAGCGTCGCCGCCATGATCGTCTCGAGGTTGCGCCGGCCGATGTCGGGGTTGCTGTACTTGGCGGCGATGACCTCGCCCTGCTCCGTCAGGCGGATCTGCCCCTTCACCGTGCCGGGAGGCTGCGCGAGGATCGCCTGGTAGCTCGGCCCGCCGCCGCGCCCCACCGTGCCGCCGCGGCCGTGGAAGAGACGCAGGGTAAGGCCGGGCTTGGCCTCGAACAGCCGCGCAAGCGCCGTGGACGCCCGGTAGAGCTCCCAGTTCGACGTGAAGTAGCCGCCATCCTTGTTGCTGTCCGAGTAGCCGAGCATGACGTCCTGCTCGGCGCCCGACGCGCGCACCAGCGCCTCGATGCCGGGCAGGTCATAGAAGGCGCGCATGATGCCGGCGGCCGCCCGCAGGTCCTCGATGGTCTCGAACAGCGGGACGACGATGAGGTCGGCCGTGGCCCGCGAGGCCTCCGACGGGGCCAGCGTTCCGCGCAGCAGCCCCGCCTCCTTCTGGAGGACGAGCACCTCCAGGAGGTCGCTCACCGTCTCGGTGTGGCTGATGATGTAGTGGCGGATGGCGTTGGGGCCGTACGTCTCGCGCAGCTCGCGCGCCGCCTCGAAGATGGCCAGCTCGCCCTGCGTCTGGTCGGTGTAGGTCGCGTTGCGCACGCGCAGACCCCGCGGGTCCTGAAGCACCTGGAGCAGGAGGGCCTGCTTCTCGTTCTCGGGCAACTGGGCGTAGGCCGGCGCGATGCGCGCCGTGGCGAGCAGTTCGGCGACCACCGCCTCGTGCTTGTCCGAGTTCTGCCGCAGGTCGGTGGTGGCAAGGTGGAAGCCGAACACCTCGACCGCCCGCAGAAGCGGCCCGAGGCGCGGGGCGATCAGCGGCTCTCCGTGGTTGCGGCGCAACGAGTCCTCGACTACGCGCAGGTCGCGCAGGAACGCGTCGGCGCCGGCATAGGGCTTGCCCGGCGACACGGCGTGGCGCAGGGCCTCCGTGCCGGTGAGGGCCTTCAGCGTGCCGGCAAGGCGGGCATACATGCCGATGAGCGCGCGGCGATAGGGCTCGTCACCGCGGTGGGGATTCTCGTCGTGCGAGGCGGCCGCGAGCGCCTCGAGGTCCGGCGTGCAGGCGACGAGCGTACGCGACATCGAGAGGTCGGCACCGAGTTCGTGCACCTCCGTCAGATAGTAGCGCAGTGCCGTCTCGGCCTGCCGCCGCAGCGCGGCGCGCAAGGTTTCGGCGTTGACGTTGGGGTTCCCGTCGCGGTCGCCGCCGATCCAGTTGCCCATGCGCAGGAAGGTCGGCACCCGCCGCCCGAGCTTCTCCTCGAGCTCGGCGTAGAGCCGCGGGATCTCGCGCAGAAAGGTCGAGCGGTAGTAGCCCAGCACGTTCTCGATCTCGTCGAGCACAGTGAGCTTGGCGAAACGCAGCACGCGGGTCTGCCAGAGCTGGGCCACCCGGGCGCGCAGCAGTACCTCGTTGGCAGCGAGGTCGCGCCGGTTGCGCAGGGTCTCGCGGGCCGCGAGCAGGTCGGTCACGGCGCGCTGCGCATCGAGGATGCTCTTGCGCTGCACCTCGGTCGGATGGGCCGTGAGCACCGGCGAGATATAGGCCGAGGACAGCACCCGCATGACCCGGTCGGGCCCGATGCCGGCGTCGCGCAGCACCGCGAAACTGCCCTCCAGCGAGCCCGGTCCGGCCGCCTCCTCGTCCGTCTGCGCCTCCAGCCGCCGCACCTGGTCCCGATCCTCGGCGAGGTTGGCGAGATGCGAGAAGAAGCTGAAGGCCCGGATGACGGACAACGTCTCGGTGGGGCTCAGCCGGGTCAGCAGCTTGTCGAGGTCATCCCCCGCCTTCGCGTCGGCCTTGCGCTGGAACGCGACGCTGAGGCGCCGGATCGCCTCGATCAACTCGTAGGTCGCCTCCCCCTCCTGCTCGCGGATCGTGTCGCCGAGGATCTGCCCCAGCAGCCGCGTGTCGCCGACGAGGCCTTCGCGATGGTCCATCTTAGACATGCCTGCCGCTCCCCCTGCTCCGCTTCACGAGGCGCGCCGTTGATGACGCTTGCGGGCGACGCCGCTTTCGGCCGCAGCACCCGAAAGCGCCTATCCGGGCTCGCCGCAGGCGCGACGACCACCGGCGCACGAACTCGCGCTCCCGCTCTACTAGAACGATTTGCAAGGGCCATACCAGACGAGCTCGGTCCGGGAGACTGCCTTTTCTCGCGCTGATTTCCGCGGATCGGTTTTCGTCCCCCGGTCAATGATGCCGCACAGCAGCGGGCAACCGTCGAAGGTCGCCACGGGTCGGCGCAATCGGAGGCCGCTGCCTCGCGACAGCTTTCTGCCCGCCCCATCGTATCGGGGGAGCGCGCAGGCATGGCTCCACCGGGGAGCGGCGAAGGCCACCGATCCGAGGAGCCAAGACAGACGCGGGTCGGCGAACTGGCGAGAAAACCTGGTCTGAGCGCCGCGCAGGCAGATTGGGCCGGGACTGGCCTCGATGGATCAGAACTTGTAGCTCACGCCCGCCCGGACCGTGTGAAAATACGGTTCCTGCTGCAGCTCCAGCGCCACGGGGATTGGGCTGTAGTTGAAGCTTCCGTACTGCGTGAACCGGTACTCAAGACGGGCCGTGACGTTCGGGGAGAAGGCCTGCTCGATGCCCGCGCCGATCGTGTAGCCAGTCGCGACCTGCGTGTTCTTTGCCACGTACGTTCCCGGTGCAAAGATGAAGCCGAGCGGGTCGCTCACGGCGTAGGTGTTCTGGAAGTTGGCGAGGGCCAGACCGCCCGTCACGTAGAGCAGCGTCGTGTTGAGGGCGTAGCCGACCCGGGCGCGCAGCGACGACTGCCAGTTCGCGCTCGTCTTCCCGCTGACGCTCATCCCGCTCCCGAACGCCGTGTCCGTCAGTGTCTTGTTGCCGTCGTAGCCGACTCCTTCGAAATCGACCTCCAGACCGATCACGGCTGGTCCCGACTGGAAATTGTACCCCGCGTGGGCGCCGGCAACGAAGCCGTTCACGTCATACTTCGTGAGACCGAACGTGGGGACAGCCAACGTGAAGATGTCGGCGGTCGTCTCGTCCTCGCCCCAGGAATAGCCGGCCTGGACACCGACATAGAAGCCGGACCAGCTGTGCACTGGAACGGGGCGGAAAAGGTCAGGAGTAGCAGCGGGACGAGCCCCGAAAAGATCGGCCGCGGTGGCCCCTCCGGTCCCCAGCGTGCCAGCGGTCATTGCAGCGACAACCCAGACGAGACGACGCATCATTAACCCCACCCATTCCCCAATTAAAGAAAGCTAGCAGACCTAAACTGCGCTGTCTCCAGCCCGATTCGTTCAAAGTCAACGAATTTCTGCAACGCCGACGAAGCTGGGGACCCTTTGCTGGAAGATGTTAGCTAGACCTGTACAGTGCGCGCCGTCTCAGGATCTGCAGTCGGACGGGATTAAGTGCCTGCCGCCCTCGTCTCTTGCTGACGCACGGACACTACTTCCACGCTACGTTCCCCGCATGACGACGGATGCCTTCGCGTTCTCGGCTGGAGGACAACCGGGACGGGATCCGACCCGTCTTTAGTCAAAGTTCATGAGATTTCGGCTCAATGGTTCTGGGCCAGCCTCACAGACCACAGCCATGGACCGCGCGCCGACCGTCAGCTTCGTCATCCCCGTCTTCAACGAGGAGGCCATCCTTCCGCTCCTGTTCGAGCGGATGGACGCATTGCTCGCGAGGGTTGAGGGACCTTGCGAAGTGATCCTCGTCGACGACGGGAGCCGTGACCGCACAGCCGACATGGCCGCAGCGAAGGCGGCTGGCGATCCGCGGTACCGCTCCATCGGTCTGTCGCGGAATTTCGGGCACCAGATCGCCATCACGGCGGGGATGAGGGCCGCCCGGGGTGCCGCCGTGATCGTCATGGATGCTGACCTGCAGGATCCTCCCGAGGTCTGCCTGGACATGATCGCGCGGTGGCGCGAGGGCTACGACGTAGTCTACGCGCAGCGCGTGAAGCGAGACGGGGAAACACGGCTCAAGTTGTGGACGGCCGATCTGTTCTACCGGCTGATCCGCCGGCTGACGGCGGTCGACATACCCAAGAACGTCGGCGACTTCCGTCTTGTCGACCGGCGCGTGGTCGACGCGTTCAATGCCATGCCCGAGCGCGACCGGTTCGTCCGCGGCATGTTCAGCTGGATGGGCTTTCGTCAGACTTCAGTGCCCTTCGAACGGCCGCCGAGGGCTGCAGGCGAGACGAAGTACAGTTGGTCAAAGATGGTGCGCCTCGCCTTCGATGGCGTCATCGGCTTCTCCGACGCTCCGCTCCGGCTGGCGCTCTGGACAGGCGCGCTCGTCTCGGTGGGCGCCGTCTGCTACGGGCTGTATGTGCTGTGGCTCGCGCTGTTTCATACCGACCTCGTCCAGGGCTGGGCGTCGACGATCGTGATCCTGTCACTGCTGTCCGGGATGAACCTGATGATGCTGGGTGTCGTCGGGCTCTATGTCGGCCGCATCCACGCCGAGGTGAAACAAAGGCCGTTGTACCTCGTGGCACGGGATACGGGCGACGGATCACCGTCGCCCTCGATGGCCTCTCGTGCAGTCGACCACGGATGACGATGGACCGCACGTCCTCGACATCCTCCCGGCAGGAGGCGCGTCCAGTGAACAACGGCTTCGACGCCTACAGCCGGACCTACGAGGACGAGGTCCAGGCCTCGATCGCGTTCTCCGGCCTGCGGCACGACTTCTTCCTCACCAGCAAGGTGCGCGTGCTGGCCGACCTCTTCGCCCGGACGTTCGGCACTCGCAAGCCGTCGCTGCTCGACGTGGGCTGCGGCGTCGGCCGGATGCACCCCCTCCTCGCGCCGTTCGTCTCGAACCTCGGCGGGACCGACATCTCCGCCGCGTCCGTCGAACGCGCCCGGCTCGACAACCCGGATGTCGACTATCGGCAAGGTTCGCCCGGCGTACTGCCCTGGCCCGATGCGTCGTTCGACGCGACCCTGGCGGTCTGCGTGTTCCACCACGTCCCCCCCGGGGAACGCCCGGGACTTCTTCGGGAGATGGCCCGGGTGACGTCACAGGGCGGCCTCGTCGTCATGATCGAGCACAATCCCTGGAACCCGCTGACGCGTCTCGCCGTCGCCCGGTGCAGCTTCGACCGGGACGCCGTTCTCCTGTCTCACCGGGATGCCGCCTCGGTCATGCGCGACGTCGGACTGCCGCCGATCGAAGACCGCCATTTCCTGGTGCTGCCGTTCAACGGGCGCGGCGCCGAAACGGTTGAGCGCGCCCTGGCGCGCTGGCCTATCGGCGCCCAGTACATCGTCGCGGCCCGGCGGTGACCGGCCCGGCGGTCGCGAGGCTGGCGCGAGTCGTCGTCGTCGGTGCATCGGCCACGGTGGCCTACGCGGTCATGGCCCATGCGCTGGTCTCGGCCATGAACGTCCCAGCGCCCCTTGCATCGTTCGCCTCCTATGTGACCGCCTCCGTGGGGTCGTACTGGGGCCATAGGCTCTTCAGTTTCCGGTCCCGCGCGCGCCATTCCCACCAGGCGCCACGCTTCGCCGGGCTCGCGGCATTGGGTTACGGACTGTCGATCGCAGTGCCGCTGGCGGCGGAAGCATGGCTCGGCTTCACCCCGGCCCACGCCGTGCTGGCGACGGCTGTCGTGGTGCCGCTCGTCAACCTTGTCGGATTGTTCGGGTTCGTGTTCCGCTCGAAGACCCCGAGCCCCGGTTGATCCGCTTCAGCGCCTGCCGCCCTCAGGAGGAGAGCCGGCTCCGGCTCCCGCGATGTGCCCGACCCACCGTGCCCCGCTACCGGCCACGGCTACTCCGTGTAGTAGTTCTTCCCGTAGCGCTTGCCGTAGGCGTAGTAGCCGTAGCCGCGGCCGTAGTGGCTGGCGCGGCGGATGTTGACGAAGTTGAGCACGATGCCCGCGACCTTCTCGCCGAAGCCGGCCTGGGAGACGCAGCGGGCGACGATGTCCCGGTCTGTCGCGCCCCAGCGGACGACGTAGGCGACCTTGTCGACGACGCGCGACACGACGATGGGGTCGAACACCGGGCCCAGCGGGGGCGTGTCGAGGACGACGAGGTCGTAGCGGGCGCGGAAGCCCTCGACGAGGCTGCGCATGCGCTCGGACCCGAGGAGGTCGCCCGGGTTCTGTGTGCGGGCCCCCGCGGGCAGCGCGTCGAAGCCCGCATCGTCGTGATGGCGGATGGCGACGTCCTCCGAGACGTCTCCGATCAGGAGGTCGACCAGGCCGGGGCTCTTGTCGAGCTTCAGGAAGCGGGACGAGGACGGGTTGCGCAGGTCGGCGTCGATGAAGAGGACGCGGTGCCCCGCCTGCGCCGCCGAGACGGCGAAGGACAGGGCGATGGTCGTCTTTCCTTCGTTCGGCAGCGTTGAGGTGACCTGCACCACCTTCGGGGGGCGGTCCACGTCGGCCATCTGGATGCCGGTGCGCAGGCCGCGCATCGCTTCGCTGAACCGGGACAGGGGTTTCGCGCGGGCCAGAAGCGGCAGGGGCACCTGCGCGCGCTCCACCTTCAGGTCGCGGTCGCCGATGCGGGAGACCGTGGCGAGGACCGGAAGGTGCAAGAGCTGCTCGACCTGGTCCTCCGTGACGAAGCCGGCGCGCAGCCGCTCCCGCGCCACGGCCGCGCCGGCGCCGAACATGAGGCCGATCACGAGGCCGGTGAGCAGGATCCGGTCGCGGTTCGGCGCGCTGGGGCCGCCGGGCGGAGTCGCCGGCGTGATCACGCGGGCCTCGCGCAGCTCGAAGGTGGACTGTTCCTGGGTGATCTTGGCGCGTTGGAGGAAGTCCTCGAAGAGGCTCTTGTTGACGGCCGCCGTGCGCTCGAGTTCGCGCAGCCGGATGGCGGTGACGGTGTCCTCGCCCGCAGCGCCGGTGGCGTTGCGCAGCGCCTTGTCGAGCGCCTCCTCGCGCCCGCGCGCGAGCTCATAATCCGAGCGAACCTGGTCCGTCAGCTTGTTGATCTCGGCGCGAATGCTGCGCTCGATGTCGCGGCGCTCCGAGCGGACGTTGACGACGAGGGGATGGCGATCGTTGAAGCGGGCGACGAGGTCCCCCTCGCGGCGGATGGCGTCGGCCTCCTGCGCGCGAAGCCGGGCGAGCGACTCCGAGCGGAGATCGGGCAGCGACTCGGGGTCGGCTCCCCTCGCCTTCAGGTCCTCCAGCAGGTCGAGCCGGGTCTTCTTCTCCGCGCGCTCGGCACGGGCGGCGACCAGCTTGCCGTTGAGATCCGCGACCTGCTGTTCGTTCAGCGTCACCGCTCCCGAGGCCACGAGTCCATGCTCCTGCCGGAACTCCGCGACGGCCTGCTCGGACGTGCGCAGCTGTTCGCGCAGGTCCGCGAGCCTGTCGCTGAGCCAACCGGAGGCGCGGCGGGCGGCCTCGTAGCGGGCGTCGAGTTTCTCGAGGACGAAGGCGTCGGCGATGGCGTTGGCCAGCCGGGCGGCCTTGTTGGGGTCGGTGGACGTCACCTGTACGGTGAGAACATAGGAATAACCGGTGCGCTGCACCTTCATCGCGCCGCGCAGAGCGCCGATCGACGCCATCACGTCCGGCGGGATCGACACGTCCTTGTCGGACGGCGCCGGCTCGAAGGTGCGGGGCACGTGGAAGCCGAGCGATTGCTGGCCGAAGCGCAGCAATTCGGCCTTGGCCGCCGCCACGAAACCGCGCGCCTCGGTCATCAGCGAGGCGACGGGAGACACCGGAAGGGCCCCGACGGTGTCGACGTCGCCCGGCGTCCCGGCCACCGCGGTCTGCGGATTGCCGAACTCCGGATCCACGGTCAGCCGCTGCTTCTCGACGACCCGGCGCAGCAGGCCGGCCGAGCGGAGGATGGCCATCTGGTTCTCGACCGTGGCCTCGCGCATCGGCTCCTCGGTGAGGATGGCCTCGGTGCCGGGCGCCTTTTCGCGACGCTGGTCGAGCAGAATGTCGGCGCTCGCCGTGTAGACGGGCACCTGGGTCATGAAGTTCACATAGGCGATGGCGAGGCCCATGAGGCCGGCCACCGCCACGAGCAATCCGTTGCGGCGAGCGAACCGCAACGCCGCGGCAATGTCGAAGCGCTGGCCGACATCCTCGACGTCGGTCGTCTCGGGAGCCACGCCAACGAGAGGGATGCGGCCGTGCATCGCGCGATCCAATGGTTAACGGAAGTTCATACCCGCTTTGCGTGCAGGTTGCCACAGGCGGCCCGCCTCCTCGCGCAACGGTGTAGGCCCGGCCGACCGTTCAGTGGTCGGCAGTCCACGCTTCCTGCGGCTCGATGGACTGGGCGAGGCCTGCCCCGAGGATCGCGGCATAAGTGAGGGCGATCGCCTGGATCTGCAGGCTGAAATCGACGACGGAATGAGCCGCGACGAGGGCGGAGCAGGCCGCCGCGACGGCGGGAACGGTGCGGCTGCGCCGGCCCTGTCTCGCCTGTCGGTAGCACAGGCGGATGACGAGACCCCACGCCGCGAAGAAGGCAGACCCCGCCACGATCCCCAACCCCTGATAGATCTCGAGATAGGACGAGTGCGCCTTCTCCCAGATCAACACCGCGTCGAGGGAGGCGTCGCGGAACATCGGGAACACCCGCTCGAACGTGCCGTAGCCATAGCCGAGCCAGGGGCTCGCTGCGATGGACCGCAGGGTGATGAGGTAGACCCGGACGCGGCTTGGATCGTCGAGACCTTGCTCCGCGACGCGCGTCTGGAACACCTCTCCCGCGATGAGGGCGGCCGCGACGACAGCCCCGAGAACCAGCGCTAGGATGGCCCCGCCCCCGATCGACCGGGTGCGAGGGCGCATCACCACCGCCAGCACCAGAAGCCCGAAGAGGCCGGATGCGATTCCGCCCCGGGACCCGGACAGGAACAGCGCGACGAGCAGCAGCAGGGCCGCGAGAAGCAGGACGGCGCCGCGACCGAGGACGAAATCGATCATGGCGGCCCATTGAAGTCGGGCAACGTGTCCGTGGCCGGCCGACCTGCGCCGGAACTGCCGCACGAGAAGGCCGCAGACGCACAGGAGCGCGATCCCCACATAGGTCGCGAAGTTGTTGCGGCTGATGAAGACCGACGACATGAAGGCACCCCGCAGCGTCGTCGACTGCGGCGGCACGGCGAACCCGTAGGCGGCATAAGCCAGGCCGGCCGCCGCGGCGACGGCGACGATGCCGACGGCGCGTGCCTCATCCCGGGCGAGGTCTGCCGCCAGCCACAGGACGAGGAGCGTGGTCAGAAGGCGGAACGCGGCCAGCGCCGTGAGATCCGGGTCGACGCTGATCGCGCCACGGGAGGCGCCCGGACCGCCCAGCGCATCCGCCGCAGCCGACCAGATGGGGTTGGCGAGCCACGACGGCATCCAGGGCACGATTTGCAGGGCGATGAAGATGAGGACGCCGAGTATCAGGACGGTCGGCGCCAACGCAAACGGCCATGGCCGGCTGCGGCCGTCGATCAGGGCAAGAAGCGCGCTCAGGATGCCGATGGCCCCGAAGACCAGCGCATTGCGCGTCCACGCGTTCAGGGTGTTGCTGCCGTACTCCATCGGCACGACGACGATGGCGAGGCAGAAGGCGATGAACAGGACCGTCCGGCACGCCCCAAGCAACCGCCGCGTGCGGTGGGACATGGGGCCGAGCCTTCGCCGCGCTAGTTCTGCGGGCAGGCCGCGAGCGTCGGCGTCGTCACGGCCGCGGTGTTGCACTGGCGCAGCGCGGCGGGTGTCGTCAGCGGAATGCCCACCGCGGACTGGTTGAAGTTCAGGTTGAGGCCTGCGGGACGGACCGCGTAGGGGTTTGGCAGGTCGAACCGGCGCCCCTCCTGCCGCAGCGGGAAGCTCGGCGGCTGGCCGTTGGTCGAACGGTTGCCGTTGAACGAGCCCGTCGTGTCCGGGTCGGTGTTCTCCACCTTCTCAGAGGTCAGCCCGATCGAGTCGAGCGCGCGGGCGATCATGTCGGGCGTCCACTGCGTGATCGGCCCCGGCGCCTCCCCCTGCCGCAGGATCAGCCCCTGCCCTGCCCTCAATGTCGCCCGGCCGAGCGGCGCGTTCACGTCGACGATGCCCTCGAAGACGTAGACGCCCATTCCGGTCCGGAACGTCGGAACGCCACGCAGGTCAGGCGCCTGCCCGGGACCGCCCGGCCGCACCGTGCGGGGATCGGGTGTCGCCGTGGGCGGCTTGATGGGCGCCACGAGGAAGCGCGTGCCGCGCACGCCCAGCGTCGCGAGCGGCGTCTTGATCTCGACGCGAGACCCTGCGCCGTTCTCCGTCTTGCCGCCGACGAACAGGAAGCCGCCACGCAGCGCGCGCACGAGCATCTTGTTCTCGGACTTGTTGGGATCGAAGACGTAGACGTCGATCGTCAGTGCCGAGGCCGGACCGAGCGTCAGGCGGGTGTCGTCGGAGAGCTTGGTCTGCAGGCGCCCCGCATTGCCGGTGCGCAGGAGGTCCTCGAAAAGCACGTCGGCCTGTGGCTTCAGGTCGCGCGGGTCTGACCCCTTCTGCGCCGCCGTTGCCTCTCCGGCGACGACCTCCACCTCCCCCACGCGCTGGGCGGCGCCGGCGATGGCGGGAACGAGACCGAGCCCCAGGGCCAGAACGGCCAAAGACGA
This sequence comes from Alsobacter sp. R-9, assembly GCF_054612375.1. NCBI lineage: Bacteria > Pseudomonadati > Pseudomonadota > Alphaproteobacteria > Hyphomicrobiales > Alsobacteraceae > Alsobacter > Alsobacter sp. R-9. The sequence goes on from NZ_JBTSWJ010000024.1 coordinate 28,836, forward strand.
TGCGCGCGACATCACGAACCTCCGGCCGCTCGTGGACGGCGTGGTTAACTCTTAGCCGAAAGCCTCGGCGGATCAACTCCGGGCGAGGGATCCGCGCACTGAAACCGCTCACGAAACAGGCTTTCGACCTCGAAAGTGATGCAATCGGGTAACGGATTGCACGAATCTGCGCGCGCTAACGCCGAGCAAAGGTCAATGAAATGGATCAATTATTGCTCGCAATTTCTGGTTGCCATAGCATTCAGCTATGTCTCGAGGGGCCGAGAGATGATCGCACTTCATTTTGATCGGGCGATCCGCCCGCTCCGGTTGATGATCCTTGGTTTCGTAGCAGTGGCTGGACTTCAGCTCACCGCCTGCGCGCCCGACCCGTACCTCACCAACGCGGCCGAAACGCCGTCGAAGGCGGTCCCCGACATCCGCATCACGCCCGGTGACAAGATCCGCGTGACGGTGTTCAACGAGCCGAACCTGTCGGGCGAATTCGATGTCGACGTCACCGGCAACGTCTCGCTCCCGGTGGCCGGCACTCTCAAGATCGCCGGCATGACCCGGCCCCAGGTCGAGGGGATCCTCGCCCGGCGGCTGAAGAGCGAGTACCTGCGCGACCCGAAGGTGACGGTCGACATCTCGAACTACCGCCCGTTCTACATCCTGGGCGAGGTCAAGAGCCCCGGCGCGTATCCCTACAAGGATAAGCTCAACATCATGAGCGCCATCGCCACGGCCGGCGGCGAGACGTACCGGGCCAGCCGCTCGGCGGTCTACATCCAGCGCGGCGGCACCGGCCCATTCTTCGAGTACCAGCTGTCGCCTTCGGTGCCCGTGATGCCGGGCGACGTCGTGCGGCTGCCCGAACGCTACTTCTGACGCCGGGCCATGGGCCGCCGCGTGTCACGGTGCGTCGTGTCGTCGGGCCGGGCGAGCCTCGCCCTCGGGCTGGCCATGGCCGTGGGGTCCGCGCTGGCGCCCGCTCAGGCGCAGGTGCAGGAGAACCCGCCGATCAACTGGAACGGCTGGCAGATCTCCCCCTCCGGCACGATCGGCGCCGTCTATGACGACAACCTCAACCCGAGCGGCGGCAGCCGGATCGGCGGGCTCGGCACCAACCTCGGCGCGAGCCTGCTGGGCAACCGCGTCAGCGGGCTTCATTCCACCACGATCTACGCCACCGGCGCCGCGCAGCTCTTTCCCGATCACTGGGACTTCAACACCTATTCGGTGAACGGCGGCATCGGGCATCGCTACGAGATCATGCCGGATCTCGTGCTCAATGCCGATGCCAACGCCAGCTGGTACACGAACTCGCTGAGCACGCAGCTGACGCCGGGCAGCGTGGGCCAGCAGGACTTCGCGCAGGAAGCCGGCACGCTGCGCCTGCGCAAGGACTTCATCAACGTCTATGTCGAGGGCCGTGTCGGCATCACGGCGCAGCAGATCACGAGCGGTAGCCAGTTCGTCGCAGCCGACTCCGGCGCAAACGGCTATGCGGTCACCGGCGCGGTGCGCATGGGCTACAAGATCGGGCCGGACCTCTCGATCTTCGTCGAACCCTCGGGCAACTGGCAGAGGTTCGATTCCTCGGCCAACAACCAGAACGGCTACCAGATCATCGCCGGCATTGCCGCCGACAAGCTGAGCCTCTTCTCCGGCGAACTCCACGGCGGCATCGCGCGGCAGGACTACTCGGGCATCAACCGCGACGACCCCGTCACGCCCACCTATGGCGGCTCGATCAGCTGGTTCCCGACGCGCGAGCTGACCTTCCGGGTCGGCTACGACGAGAGCTGGGGCCTCGGCGGTCTCAACCAGAATCCCGCCTTCTCGCAGCTCGGCGTGGTGCAGGCGACCTCGAACCCGACCGATCCGCTGAACCCGACGCCCGGTGCGCCCGTACTGCCGGGCAACATCAACGCGATCTCGCTGCCCAACGACTACCTCTCCTATTACAGCGGGCTCGGTCGCACGCGCACGGTGAGCCTCAACGCCAACTATGTGACCACCTCCCGGTGGAGCGCGGCCGGCAACCTCTCGTACCAGAGCCAGGACCTCTCCACCGGCGGCTCGTCAGGCTCGATCTTCACCGCTGGCGCGGTGCTGAGCTACCGGCTGCCGCAGAGCTGGGGCGTGGCGCTGAGCTACACCTACAACCGCGTCGACAACGACCAGCCCGGCACGGTCTCCTACAACCGCAACGTCGTCGCGCTGGGCCTCACCGCCAAGTTCTGATGGAACCGCGACGTTCGCGGATCAGGGCGTGAGGCCGAGGGCGTCGGAATCCTTCCCCTCAAGCCCGATCATCGCCCGCAGGTCGGCATCGGCGGCGCGGCGCAACTCCTGCGGCAGCGCTTCGATCGCCGCCTTGACCTGCGCGAGCGGCACCCGCTCGGCCAGCAGCATGGAGATGTCCCGGCCCGCGGACCGCCGCGCAACCTCCGGAAGATCAGGCCAGTGCGCGATGGCGAGCGGCAGCCGTGCGGCCGCGACCGCCCCTTCCCGCGGCGCGAGGAGCGCGGCCATCGCATAGGCCTCCTCGGCCTCGACCGGCCTCCCCTGCCCCCACCGCACGGCTGCGAGGTTCAGCCAGGCCGCCGGATCCGTCGGCGCGACGCGCAGCAGGCGAACGAGGTCGCGTTCGAGCGGCAGCCCCTGGCCGGCGTCCGCCGTCGTGTCCGTGGAGAGGTCGACGCCCTGCGCCAGCAGCGAGAGGTTCACCCGAAGCCCGGCGGCGGCCGCAGCGATGCCAGGCACGGCCGTCCACGTCGCGAGTTCCGCATGGACCGGGATTGCCTCCAGCGCATCCGCCCTACCGATCACGTCCAGCGCCAGCGCGGCCTGCGTGTCGAAGGACCGATAAAGGGCCGCGGTGCCGAAGAGACCAAGCGACATGACGAACCGGGCGGCCGCGGGCGCGATCCGTCGGACCATTCCGCGTCGCACGAAGGCCTCAGGCCGCCGAGGCGGGAGCGAGGGCCTGCGCCCTGCGCCAGAGTCGCTCCTGGATCGCCGCGAGCCTCGGGTCGAACGCCCGGCCGCGCAGGCCGAGCCAGATCGCTTGCACCGCCTCCCGTCCGCCCTTCACGCCGACGATGGGGGCAAATGGCCGGAGGCGCTCGGGATCGGGATCCCGCTCGCCATCGTCGTTGTCGAACACGGCGTGGCCATGGACGGGACGCAGGGATTCGGCCCATGCGCCCTCGGCGAGAATCACGTCATGCCGCTCAAGTTCGACATGAAAGAACGTGTGCAAGATACTCGAAAGCGGAAGCTCCGTGACGGTCACGCCGTTCACGAGGTCGCCTGCCGGCACGAGCATCCCATCGATGAACAGGGCATGGTCCGGCGTCACGACGAGGTCCCGGCAGGGCACACCCTCGGCGATCGCGCCCGCCGCGATGCGGACGGGCCGCCACGTCAGCGTCGCTCGGCGCTGGAAATGACCGAAGAAGGAGACGACGCTCGGGCCGGCGGAGGACTGGACCCGATCACCGACTCGGATCGCCTCGACCGGCCGCTCCCCCTGGGGCGTCAGGATCGCCGTACCGGCGAGGAAACAGGGGGCGCAGAAGAAGTCCGGCGGTGGGTTGGGCTGGGGGTTCCTGCAGTCATCACCGTTGTTGCCGCGCCGACCGCCATCCTGGGCCACAGCCGCCGTCACCTGCGCAGCAATGGCTCCCGCCACCATCAGGGCGCGACGGCGCGTCTGGGCATGGAAGAGGCGGGACATGCGGCTCTCCGCGAAGCAGGAAGAGACGGCAACCATACACCACCCACAAGCCCGCCGCATCCCTTCGTTAACCATGCGCGTCCCAGCCACGGCGAGCCGTCTGGTGGAGCGGGCATCCTCGGGGCTGCGACCAGAACCAGTGTGCCACCTCGCGCAGGGACAGGCGTCCCTGGACCGCGTAGCCGATGATCGCCAGCACCTCCCTCACCCCGTTGCCGTGCCCGGCCGGCTTGTCACGCTGGTAGTCGACCGGGTAGCCGACCACGTCGAAGCCCGCCTCGCGGAACGTCGCCATGGCGCGCGGGAGGTGGACGGCGGACGACACGACGACCCAGCACTGGCCTGGCCGCGGATCCAGAAGCTCGGCTGAGAAGACCGCGTTCTCGTAAGTGTTGGAGGCCCGGTCTTCGATGATCAACCGCTCCCGACCGACGCCGAGCCTGCCGAACACGGCGGCCGCCTCGGGCTCGCCGGCCCCGGTATGGAGCACCAGCGCCTGCGGGAACCGGGCCGCCAGCGCCGCGGCCCCGGCGACGCGCCCGACCCGCCCGTCCTGGTCGAGTGGACGGCCGGCAGACTGGTCGACGACAGCTCCGAAGACGGAGCCGCCTGGGACGAGAATCCCGACGGGCGGACCGCCAGTCAAAACCGCGCCCCGGTCGTATCGGCTCTCCAGCCACTGCCGGGCCACGAGCTCACGGTCCACCGGCGGCAGCATGAGCGCGACCAGAAGCGCGGCGGGTCCCAACGCAGCCAGCGGCTGAAGCCGTCGCGGCGCCATCGTCGCCACGATCACCGTCAGCAGAAGAGCGAGCAAGAGGAGCACTGGACGCGGCCTACGACTCAGCCACGACGACCACATACCGGGACGCGGACATCGCAGAGTTGAAACGCCTCAGCCGCCCCATCAAGTCGCTTCTTCCCCGCATGCTCCTGCCTTCATGTCGGTTTCTTGAGGCGATCGTCCAGGGATCGCGAAGGGTCTTCAGGGACCCGGTCCCTCCTGCGACGCTCTGCGAGAGCACGGGCCCTGCGCTCCTCCTCCTCTTGGGCGAGGAGATCGGCGAGGGATGGTCCGGACAGGGGTCCGACACCGGGCGGGGGCTGTCCCTGCGCCACACGCCAGTTGTAGGTCCCGCCGGGGCTGGGCGGCAGCGGCACACGCGGGATCGCGGAGGTGAAGCGGCTGTCCATCAGGGGTGGCGGTTGGAGCGGAAGAGCGAAGCCAGGGTATCTCGTCGGCGCGGCGGGGTCGGGCCGAGCGGGCGCGACCGGAACGGAATTGTCGGCGGCAGATGCAGCGGCGGACGCGATCATGCCCGACGCGGGCCTGACGGACGCGGGACCATCGGCTTCCGGGCGCGCGGGCTCCGGGCAACGGGCGCCCGAGGGGTGGGCGTCCGAGGGGTGTGAGCCCGGGGTGCCCTCGGTCGGGACTCCCACCGGGGGTCCGGAAGGGCGTCCCAGCGCGTGGGGCGCGGCGCGGCCTCCCCTGGGCAACACCCCTGTATCAGGTTCGTTTGCACCACTTCCGTCAGCGCAAACCGGGTCGGTGCCAGGTTCGTTCGCCCCAAAATCGTTTGCGCGCGGATCCGCAGTGCCGGGTTCAGCCGTGCCGGGGTTCGGTGCGCAGGGGCTCTCCCCACCCTCCCCTTCATCGCCAGGTTCGTTTGCACGGATTTTTTCGCGGCGGCGCTCCTCCTCAATGCGGCGACGCACCGTCGGTTCGATGTCTTGGAACGCCTCCAGCGCCTGGCGGATAAGCTCTTCCCCCTGGCGGCGCTTTCGCATGATCTCCTGCAGTTCGCCGAAGTTCTGGATGTCGGCCAACGTGAACACCATTGCGCGCCAGGCGGCGTGGCGCGCCACCGCGATGCTGGCGAGCCGGATGAAGCGGCGGGACAGCGTGCCGTGGTCGAGGAGGACGGCCTCCTGCGCGGCGGCGATCAGCGCCCAACCCGCATCCTCGAGGAGGCCGTCCCACACCAGCGCACGGACGGCGAGCCCGGTGCGGTCCTTGGCGGGCGCGAGGTCACGCAGGCTGCGCTCCTGCCGGGCGCGCTCCTGCCTCGCGCTTTCCCGCTGGCGCTGGCGAGACGCCCTGTTGCCCTTGGCGCGCTCCCCGAGAGCCGCGGCGATCGCTGCGACAAGGTCTTCGGGCGTCCTGCGCGGCGCCGCCGGTTCCTGGCGGAGAGGAGCGCTCGTCCGGTGATCGCGACGCCAGGCCTCGATGGCGCGCCGCGCACGGCGGGCGCGGGAGGCGGTGCGCTGCTCATAGCCCGAGAGCGTGGCGAGGTCGGCGGCGGCGGCCATGGCGATCGACGCCGGGTCCGGCCCTTTCACCGGACCCGGCGAGACCGTTTCCGCTACTGGCATCCGAACGAGCAGGAGGCCACGGCGCGGTCCGGCACGGGCGGCTCGTGCGAGCATCCCGACGGCGTCCAGAGCCTCGGCCTCGAGCGCGAGGCCGAGCGCGATGTCGCAGAAGGGCAGCGGCTGGCCACTTGCCCGGGCCTCGTCGTTGAGGCGCGTGGCGAGACCGACGATCTCGCGCCAGGCGTCCTCGAAGACGCCGACTGCGTCGAGGGCGGAGCGGGTGGCCTTGAGCACGAGTGCCCTGAGGGCCTGGATGCGGCGCAACATCCAGTCCGCCTCGACGTAGGCGATGCAGGGCGCCAGCAGCTCCGGCGGAGGAGACAGGGAGGACGTGAACGATTTTCCGCCGGGCATCCCCTCCCCCGTCGGTCCCTGCGCCGGCCACCCCACCTCATCCATCACGGCGCCGGCATAGACCTGCCCGAGCCACGTCGCGCCGCTCCGGA
>NZ_JBTSWJ010000025.1:0-32197 GCF_054612375.1 Alsobacter sp. R-9
GAGCGTCGGACAAAAGCAAACTCCCCGGTCCATTGCTGGAGCCGGGGAGTCAATTGTCGGTGGTTGCGGGGACGCGAAACCACCTTTACCGAACCGTCGTCCGGCAAAACACTCCTGAAGGCGCCGGGGTCCAGCCTCCATAAGGCTATTGATAATGTATTCGTTAGAAGATCGATTTATTTGAGCCCCGCATGCCCTAGTCAAATGCGAAGGACCTGGTTCATCATCGCCATCATTTGCTGCTCGTTGGCCATGTTTTTTTGGAATGGCATCTGGCGGTAGGACTGCCAGTATTGCAGATTGTCGGGTCGGCGTAGATCCAAATGGGCTGGCCATTGCTCGTCTGCTGGACGAACCGGTGCGGCGGCAGCGTCCGCATGGCGGCGATCTTTAGCGGAGTGTCGGCAGGCCGCACCTGGAAGCCAGCGGCAGGCAGCTTGTTCTCCTTGTCCTGCACAGGCGTCTGGCACGCGGCGGTGGCGAAGAGGATCAGACCGAGGACAACCGGCGGCAGCGCCTTCATGGGCTGGGCCCGGTGCCAGGCCTCGGTTGCACGGCGGAACGCTGGTACCGGGAGGCGGCCCGGCCTGACGGCGGTTCACCGCACCGGGATGAGGACCTCGTTTCGGCGCAGGAAGGGCAACGTCCATGGTGGGTCGTAATAGGCGAAGACGGCAGGGCCGGACGGCGCGAGCTTGCGTGCCGCCGTCCAGGCGCGCAGCTGCCGCTCGTGGTCGGCAAGCGAGGCGTCCGTGGCGAAGCCAGAGAAACGCACTGCAGCGATCCGGCGGCCGGGCACCTCTGCCAGCCGGATGCGCGCGTCCTTCGGCTTGGGCAGCGTCGCGAGCCGTGAGCCCGCCGGCATGATGAAGCGGATCGTCCAGGTGCCCTTGCCACCTTCCTGCGTGACGGGTGCGGTCATCGCGATGCGTTGGCCCGCCTCCTGCGTCACGGGCGCCGTCATGGCGATCGACGTTCCCGGCAGGTTGGCGCCGAAGATGTAGGCGGCAAGGAGGCGGAAGCCGACATTGACGGCCTCGTTCCGATCGCCGGCCGCGCTCACTTCTGCCACGACCGTGGGTTCGTAGGCCCGCAGCTCGAACATGCCGGGCTCGCGGACCACGCGGTACCGGGCCTGTTCTGTCTCGGCCTTGACACCCATCACCGATCCCAGCAGCGCGATGGCGGCGCCGACGGCGCGAGCGATCCTCATCGGGTGACGTCCATCATCCTCGTCTCGGAGACGCTGGCAACCCGCGGATCGTTCCGCGGGTTCCGAGGGCGGCCCGGTGAAGCGCTTGCCCCTCCGCCCCGGAGCGATCCGTCCCCCTACCTCGAGCTTGGCAGGATACGAATTCAGCAGAACGGCCATGTCGACTTGGTCACACCAGGACGATCGGGAGCCGGAAAGGGACGGGCATCAGCGGATGCCTGTCCTGTCGCCGTCGTCCGTGTTCAGGCCTTGACGACCGCCGGAGGCTTCCACGAACCGTCGATGATCGAAGGGTCCTTCTCGTTCGGCCAGTAGAGGCGGAGCATCAGGTGGAACTTGCCCTTCGGCGCGGGCAGCCAGTTGGCCTGCTTGTCTGGGCCAGGGTCCTCGTTCTGGATGTAGATCGTCAGCGAGCCGTCCGGGTCGATCTTCGGATTGGTCCGCAGGCTCATCGAGTAGCGGTTGATCGGGTTGGCGATGAAGAAGAAATTCTCGTCGTACATGGTCAGCGACCAGAAGCCGCGGACCGGTGGCAACTGGCCCTTCCTGAAGCGCATGACGTACTTGTTCTTGCCGTCGTAGCTCTCGAGGATCGAGGGCTTCAGGGACGTGGGGTAGACGGCGTCCTGTGGGCGATTGGCCCCTAGACCGATCGCCGTGATCAACGCGCGCTGCAGGTAGTTGGTGCCATAGGTGCCGGCTTTGGTGGTGTAGGCCCAGCCGTTTGCCTTTGTCAGATCACCCGATTTGAAGTGGAGCATGATGCGGGCAAAGGACAGTTCGGGTAAGCGCTTGTCCCACCGCCGATCGACGAACTGCGGATCGAAGCTCTTCCCGGGCACGAGGCCGATCTTCGCGAACCGCGTCAGCGCAGGCGCGTCGGCCGCAGCCGGCGGGTTCTTCTTCATGAGTTCCGCGAGCAGCGTGAAGTACTCGGCTGCGGTCATCCGGTTCACCTGATCGCGGACGGCGGTCTTCATGTCGACGGAGGGGTCGACCTTGACCGGCGGCGTGTAGCTCCCGCCCCATGTCGACAGTGGCTGCAGCTTGAACTGGTCCTGGAGAGCGTGGACCTCCGCGTAATCCTCCTTCGTCCCGGTGCAGTAGATGCGGCCGAGCAGCCAGACGAGACCGGTGGGTGAGGCCAGTTGCACCATGCCATCCGGCACCTTGCCCTTCCAGCCGGGGCCGGTGACGAGGAACGTCTTCGGGCCCGTGCCCGTCGTGCGCTTCCCGGGCACCTGGAAGACGTCGGTCCAGCCGCTCAGGAACGGCAGAAGGAAGTAGCGGCCCTTCATGTCCGGCTGCTGGAGGACCCAGGGCTCGTCCGAAACGTCGAAGAACGCCGTGGTGTAGAGAGTGTCCGCGTTCGGCGCGGTGACGTCGCGGAAGGTTGCGTCGGGATACTGGCGCAGCTTGATCAGCGTGCCCATGGGCGCGCGTGTCCCTTCCGCCTTGTCCACGTTGGAGACGATGCGCCTGGTCATCTCCATGGTGACGAGCGGATAGCCGTAGACGTAGGCGTCGGAAGCGATGGCGAAGTCTTCTCCCGCCTCGACAACGGCAGCGAAAGGATCGTCGAAGGCTCGTGCGGCGCCTGCCGAAAGTGCCGTCGCCGACAGCCAGGTGAGGTGACCGAGGGTCTCGCGGCGAGAAAGGGTCATTCGAATTTCCCCTGTGTTGAAGGTGCTTTCTGGACGACCGCCTAGTGCGTCTTGGCTGCAGATTACGGCGCCTTCCAAGCCGACGTTCGCCTATAGAGGCCATCCATACCAACTTGGCCGCGGCAAATCACGAGGGCTCTCCCTGCCGGGGCATCCAACGGTCAAGCGTTCATCGAAAACCCGAACTGCTGTTTCCAGGCTAAGTGTCTGAACGCCCGCCGGGTCATGCGGCGAGAGGACGCGGGCCGAAAGCTGGGGCATCGAAGCCGGCGCCAGCACGAGTCCCTCGGCCGCCGCCCTTGGAAAGAACCCGGCCAGGCGGTCCGGAAATGGGGAACAGATCCGAGGTCTGGCCCTCCTGTGGAAAAAACAGTCCAAAACTCGCTTCATCTCCACATGAACATCATCGCAACACATTTAACGTTCATAAGAACGGATGAATATTTTTGGAAAACTCACAATTCCCAACGCGTGGCTGAAGCTCGCCAACGCGCAACTCAATCGACTCTCGGCAATCGATCTCAAGTATGAGCGACTGACGGTCGCTTTGCGCGGACGGTCCAATGGTGACGACGGTGGGCCGGAAAAACGATTGAGGGAACGGCATGTTCGTGAGCGCAAGCAGGACGAGACCGCCTACACGGTGAGCCACGAACGGATGTCCAACTTCATCTTGAACGATCTCACGTCGACGGCGCCGGCTGAACCGAGGAAGACCAGCCGACGGCACGAATCTGGATCCATCCAACCGACCTTGCTTGAGGAGCCAACATGACCCACCGCCGCATGACCGACCTCAAGGCCCTGGCCAACGGCCACTTCAAGAGCCCTGCCCAAAAGGTCACTACTCTGATCGCCATGGAGAGTGCGTCCGAAGAAGCACGCGCGAGGACCGAGAACCTCAGGCTTCTCCGGATGTCGCATGACGGGCCGGGCGATCGATTTCCCCCGTCCTCAAGTGCGGGTCGTTGACCGGGCCGTTCAAGCCCGGACATCCGGCATCCGAAAGCGTCAGTCTGTTGTCCGGCGATGCCGTCCCGGTCTCTTCGGATCGCCAACGCCGCCACGGACGATGCGCCGGCTTTCGCCTCAGGTAGCGGCCGCCGCTCAGGCTTGTGTTGCCTGAGGCCCGCCTTAGTCACGTTGCCCATGGTCCTGGTGTCCCCGAAGGGGTCGACGGCCGGCGATGCAACGTCCGCGCTGGACCATCCCGGAAGACCCGCCGACGGTAGCCGTCTCGCCTCCCTTCATGGCCACTGACATCTGCAACCCGCCATGATGCGGGAGATGTGGGCGCGCGGCGGTGACGAGCTCCCACCCTTCGTCAGGGCAGCCCTTGGGACAAGCCGTACCTGCCGCTGCGAGTGGGGAAAGCTCTGAGAACGGCTTGTCTCCTACTGGACCGGTCGAGTGTCCATACCTGATTTATTTTATCATCAGGACAGAAATATTTCGACGTCGAATGATATCGTGCCGAACTTAATTCGAACACCATCTTCGCCTAATGAAATTGAGCCATAGGAGGTCAAGATGATCATTTATTTGCTTTCGCTTTTCAGAAAAGACGCCGCATCAAGAGCGCGGAGCGCGCTGTCGCGTTTGGCGGAAATCGACATGCGCTACGAGAGGCGCATGCTGCGCATCGCGCCGGGGCCCATGCGCAATCGCGTGTCGCCGCTGCGCCTGATTGAACACACGCACATGCGGGAGCGCCTGCGTTTTGAGTTCGATGATGGGAAATAGCCTCAGGAGAGTATGCCCTGCCCAGGTCGGGTCCAACGCTCCACGTTCTCTCTCTTGAGACCCACTGGCCAGACGATGCCATGACGATGAAGATCCGGATCGGATACAAGATCTCTTACGAATGCTCGCAGCGAACACCGATGCTGCTGATGCTGCGCATTCATCCGTCTCACGAGAACGACCTTGCTTTTCCCGACACCATGACGACATCGCCAACGGTACCGGTGCAGACATACATCGATGGCTTCGGCAATCTGTGCAGCCGCATCACGGCACCGCCCGGCATCATCACGCTCACGACAAACTCGGAGATCGTCTCGTCGCCGCTACAGGACCTGACCATGCCCGAAGCGCGGCAGGTCGACGTTGATAGGCTCCCCAGCGAGTTGCTGGTGTTTCTGCTCGGCAGTCGCTACTGCGAAACAGACAAACTCTCGCAGATCGCGTGGTCGCTCTTCGGAGCAACGAGGCCGGGCTGGTCCCGGGTCCAGGCGATCTGCGACTTCGTCCATGGGCACATCCAGTTCGATTACATGGCCGCGCGATCGACGAAGTCGGCCTACGATGTCTATCTGGAAAGGACGGGCGTCTGTCGCGACTTCGCCCATCTCGCCGTCTCCTTCTGTCGCTGCATGAACATTCCGGCCCGCTATTGCACCGGCTACCTTGGCGACATCGGCGTGCCTGCCGATCCCGAACCGATGGATTTCAGCGCCTGGTTCGAGGCCTATCTCGACGGTCGCTGGTACATCTTCGATGCACGCCACAACATGCCGAGGGTGGGCCGGATCCTGATGGCGAGAGGTCGCGATGCGGCCGACGTCCCGCTGACCAACAGCTTCGGCGAGGTCGTGTTGAGGCACTTCGAAGTCTGGACGACCCAGAGTGCCTGACTTGGTCTGTCGCGTGTCGGGGCCTAGACGAGACGCAGCGCCGACCTTGCTGTTTAGGCTCAATTCCTTCCTGAGGGACAAACCGGCGAGACCGACGGGATGATGACGCCGTTGGCCTGCGCGTAGTCCTTCCACGCCTTCAGGAGGTCGTTTCTCACGGCCGGTGCGCTGGCGGCGAGGTCGCGCGTTTCGCCCGGATCCCTGGCTAGGTCGAAGAGCTGCCACTCTCCGGTCCCCGCGGGCCGGCACATCCACAGCAGCTTCCAGTCGCCCCGGCGGACGAACCGGTTGCCGAAGAGCTCGCCGGCAATCCATTCGCCCCGTCCCCGGACGGCGCGGCGGCTTCCGTCGAGCACCGGCTGCAGGGAGCGACCCTGCAGGGGCAGCACCGGACGCCCCTCGACCGTCGCGGGATGCGCGACGTTTGCCGCTCGGAGGATGGTCGCCGGCACGTCCGTGACGTGGGACAGCGCGCCCGAGATGCGGCCCCCGGCCGAGACGCCCGGGCCGGCGACGATCATCGGGGCCCGGATGCCGCCCTCCGACTCGTAGCCCTTGAACATCCGGAAGGGACCCGCGCTGACCTGCGCCCAAGCGGGGCCGTACTGGATGAAGGTGCCCTTCTTGCCCCAGTCCTCGAAGCGGCTGTTGTCCCACGGCGCGCCGATGCGCTCGGCCGCGGACGTGCCCTCGGGGCCGTTGTCGGACAGCACGATGAAGAGCGTGTCCTCGTAGAGGTTGCGCTCCTGCAGGTAGCGCACGAGCCGGCCCACGTTCCAGTCGAGGTGCTCCAGCATCGCCGCGTAGAGTTCCATGCGACGCGCCGACTGCTTCCTTTCCTCTGGCGTGAGGGCCGTCCAAGCCGGGATGGACGGCAGCCGCGGGAAGACGGTCGCGTCCTGCGGCAGCAGCGCCAGCCGCTTCATCCGCTCGATGCGGGCGGCCCTCGTGGCGTCGTAGCCCTGGTCGTACCGGCCCCGGTACTTGTCCAGCCAGTCGAGCGGCAGCTGGAAGGGGTCGTGCGGCGCCTGGAAGGCGAGGTAAGCGAAGAACGGCTTCCCGTCCGCGCGCTGCTCCTCGATGTTGCCGATGATGGCGTCCGTGTAGTCGACGCTGGAGTGGAAGCCCGGCCGCAGCTCGGTCAGGACCTTTCCGTTGCGCGTGTAGAGCTGCTTCTCGCCCCTGGCGCCCCACATGTCGTCGAAGTGGCTGCCGCCGCCGGGGATCAGCGTGAGGTCGCGCTCGAACCCTCGTGCCGCCGGGAACTGGTCGGGCTCCTCGCCCATGTGCCACTTGCCGGCCATGTAGGTGTGGTAGCCGGACTGCCTCAGCAGGGCGGCGACCGGCGCCACCCGCTGGTTCAAATGGCCTTCGTAGCCGGGCCGCCCCTTCTGGTTGGGGGCCATGAACTCCGCCATGTTGCCCAGTCCGGCGAGATGGTTGTCGACCCCGGTCAGCAGCATCGAGCGCGTCGGCGAACAGGTGGGGCCGACGTAGAAGTTCGAGAAGCGGACCCCAACCGCCGCCAGCGCGTCGATGCTGGGCGTGGCGATCTCGCCGCCGAAGGAGCCGAAATCCGCGTAGCCCGCGTCGTCCGCAACGATCAGCACGATGTTGGGCCGCTTCGGCTGCGCCGCCGCGTGGGGCGCGTGACCCAAGGTGGCGAGAGCGGCCGCCCCGAGAAGGCAGCTCGCGAGCCGCCATGCCGTCCGGACCGCCCCGAGCTTTTTCAGGCCCCCCGACAAGTCTCGCCTCCCTGATGCACACGATGGCTGAGTCGCCCCCACGGTTCCTGACGCGCCCAGGGCTGTAAATGAGTGACGGTACGTATGCCTACCGTCGCAGTTTTGTGCAGTCTGTTGCGTGATGGGCACGAACAGAGCGCGCGTCACGTTGTAGATTCGAAGCGGGTCAGAGGTTCCCGCGAAGGGTTGAGGGAGGCATGGGGATGCGGCGCATGAGCAGAACGGCAGTTGCATTTGCCGGCTTGCTGGCTTTGACGGCGCCATCCTGGGCCGCCGACCTTCCTGCGCCCCCTAAGGCGGCGACGGCTCCGGCGCCGGTCGCCGAGACCGGATGGACCTTCCGCGCGACCCCCTACGTCTGGTTCACCGCGCTCAACGGGAGCCAGACGATCAAGGGGCGCACGATGGACGTGAACGCCACGTTCCCGGACATCGTCAGCAGCACGATCGGCGACGGCGGCTCGCTCGTCGCGCTGATGATGGACATGGAGGCCCGCTACGGGAAGTTCGCCCTCCTCGCCGACGTGATCGCCGAGAGCATCACGCTGGACAAGTCCGGCTTCAAGACGCGCAGCGTCGTTCCCGGCGTCGCAGGCACGCTCGGCGCCGGCCTCGACATGAACTTCAAGATGGCCATAGTCGAGGCCGGGGGCGCGTACGAGGTGGGGCAGATCGGCCCGGTCGCCTTCGACCTGCTGGCAGGCGCCCGCTACTGGTATCAGAAGATCGACGCCACCATCGACGTGAACGGGACCGCGGATCTCGGCAACCTCGTCGTCGCGGGCAGCCGCGCCATCGCCCGGTCGGGCTCGGTCGACTGGGTCGACGCCTTCGCCGGCGCGCGGGCGCGCGTCTCCATCGCGCCCAACCAGCACATCGAGGTGCGTGGCGATCTCGGCGGCGGCGGCAGCAACTTCACCTGGAACGCCCTCGCCGCCTACGCCTACGACTTCACCACGAAGAACGGGATCACCTACTCCGGTGTGATCGGCTACAAAGCGCTCTACGTCGATTACACGCAGGGCGAGGGACGCAATCGTTATGCGTTCGACATGGTGCAGCACGGTCCCGTGCTCGGCCTCAGCATCAGGTTCTAACTGATTGGCGGGCCTATCGGCTCGACATTATCCGTCGAATTGCAAGACGAGGGACGCGAAGGATGTTCGAGAACAGCTAGCTCCGTCGGCGGGGGGGCTTGTGACTATGGGCGCTACCGGAAGCTTTCATTTTGAAGCGCAACCTCTCATATTCCGAATAAAAACGCACATAAAATAACCTATTATCATAATATTAAAAAAATTACTTCTCGTTCAACGCGCTTTGAATAACGGTGTTTATTAAAATGGAACAGGGCGCATGACTGACTTGATTTTATCTATATTGACACACAACTCTGAAGATAATTTTCCTTCCTTGCCAGGAATGGATACAAATACATTCAGCCCTGAATCGCATGCCACAACCACGACAGTCATATCGCTTCGCAATTTAGGATCATATATTCGGACAAGATCACCCGGAGCGATTTCTGAAACGGGGATAAACTGATAGGCAGACATAAATTTCGCCCTTCTTCCGTCAATGAAGTTAACGATTGAACGTTCCCGCTTCATGGAGAGAAATGTCTTGCGCCTCCATTTTGAATCGAACCTGAACATCGGAGTTTCAGATGATAGAGATTTTGGCTTCTGAGATTATTCCCATCCTTGAAGCGCCCAGCTGGGCTCTGCCGGGAGGAATTCGGTCAGGGCGGGCCATGAGCCGCTGACCGATGCAGGAGCGCGGTCGGGGGCTTGTTGCGGATCGCGCTAAGTGGGCGCTTCTCGTCGTAGTGCCTGCGCCCTCACCCCAATATCGGCGGATATCTACAAACGACATGAACCATTGGGCGTTGAAGCCTAAAGGGGGCGTTTCCGGCCATTTGCTCGGGGTAACTCCGAACCAGCGGCGGAAGGGCCGGACGAAGGCGCTATGCGTCGAATAGCCCAACGCAGTAGCAATCTCGCCGAGAGACAGGTTGGTGAGGACGAGCAATTCCGAGCCATGCTGAAGCGCATGGCGTCACGCTCGCTCGCGACGTCCAGGTCGTAGACGGTCGTGTTGTACTTGCCATGGCTGCGACACGGCGAGGTGCTCGGCGTGACCACCAGCGCGTCGGAAGCCGGAAGGCGTTCCTGCGTTCCCTTGCAGGCCGTGGCCTGCGCGGCATGAAGCTCGTCGTGGCTGACCGACCACACGGGACTGCGCTCGGCCGCGGCGAAGTTGTTCAGCGCCACCCACCGGAGGTGCCGCGTGCACTGGCTCAGGAATGCCCGGCCCATGTGATGCCCAAGCAACGCCCTGCGGCCGTGGCCATGCTGAGGACGAACTTCGCCCAGAACACCGCCGAGGCTGCTCACGCGCAATGGCGGCAGTTGCCCGATGCCCTGCAGGAGTGTTTCCCAAACTCGGCGAACTGATGGACGGCGCACGCGACGACGTGCTGGCCTACATGACCTTCTCACGGGAACACTCACGCCAGATTGCCTCAACGAGCCCGCTCCAGCGCTTTAACGACGAGATCAAGCGCAGGACCGACGTCATCGGCATCTTCCCGAACGACCGGTCCGTCGTTCGCCTGGTCGGAGCACTGATGCTGAAGCAGTGCGACGAATGGGCCGTCAGCCGCCGCTACATGAGCCTGGAGTCCCTCGCCGCACTGATGATCCCATTGCTAGGCTGTCCGCCGTGGCCGCCTGATCACCCTTGGACCCTGCCGAGCACCGGCGCTCCTACACCACCACTGGGTTCACAACCCCGGATAGCGCGCGTCGGTACCGCCTGCGCGGATAGTGGCAAATGAAGATGGATCAGCCGTTCCGGAAATCAGTGCCATCACGCTGGCAATGATCTGATCAGGGGTCATTGAATGCGTTCCGAGATGTTTGCGCATAGTCTAGCACCTGTGTTCACGCTAGCCGGAACGCGAAAAAGGTTCTCATCTGCGATCGGATTTCGTAATTCGACGAGGCGCGACAAGCCAAGAAAATTAGGCGCAGCCAGAAACGCAGGAAAAGGCGCCCATGACACCAGACAAGATCGTTACCTTCGTGCTGGCGCTGACCGCGCAGCAACCCGCCGACGGCTTGTTCCCTGTCATCGGCAAGGGAGGTTCCGATCCGCGGTTTCCGGTGGTTGCCGTCCCGTGCCCCCGCCCGCTGGCTCCCTTCGAGATCGAGGGGCGCACGGTGGCCTGCGGCAAGGTCAGTGTTCCGGAGGACCACACGAATCCGCAGGGCCGGCGGATCGACCTAGCCTTCATGATCTTCAAGTCGCGCTCGCTGTCCCCTGCCCCCGATGCTGTGGTGCACCTGCACGGCGGCCCGGGCGTGGGGATCATTGCCCGCACATCGCTGACCACGACATTCTTCGAGCATCTGCGGGCGCGGCGAGACGTCGTGGCCTTCGACCAGCGCGGCGTGGATGCCTCGGCCGCCGCGCAATCGCGCTGCTTCAACACGCTCGCCTCCGACCCCGAGGCAATGGTGAAGGCTACGCGCGGCATGGGCGACCGCGTGGCGCTGACACGCAAGATGACCCGCGCCTGCCTCGACGAGATCAAGGCTTCGGGTGCGGACATCACCAAGATCAACACCTGGCAGAACGCGCAGGACGTCAGCGCGGTCATGCGTACGCTGGGTTATCCCATCTACAACATCTACGGCATCTCCTATGGTACCAAGCTGGGCCAGGAGGTGATGCGCTCCGCACCGGATGGGCTGCGCTCCGTGGTGCTGGACTCGGTCGCTCCCGTGCAGGCGCGGATCTATGACACGCTGGCCCTGCCGCATGCCGAGGCGATCCAGTCGATCTTCGACACGTGCAAGGCCGATGCGAAATGCAATGAAGCCTATCCGAACCTCCAGCCCCGCTTCTGGTCGCTGTTCGCAAGACTCGAAAAGCAGCCGATCAAGACCCCGAAGGGCGACATCAACCCGGACGCGCTCTTCACGATCGTCGACGGCCGCAACAACTGGAAGGCCCAGCTTCAGGGGCTGACCGGCTATATTCCGAAGCTGGTGGCCGAACTCGAGGCCGGTGATCCCACCACCTTCCTGGCCATTGCCAGTGACCGTGTGCCGCCGCGCCCCACCCCCGAAAGCGCGCTGGCCGGGCTGAAGGGGCTCGATGCCGACACCATGGCCTTCGCCCAGACGGCGCTGCGGCTAGCGCAGGTGGGGACGTTGAACGACTCGCTGATTGAGACGGCGCTGACGCGGCTCGAAGCAGACCGAGCCGCCGCCACGCGCGGCACGAGGCTGGTGGATGAGTTCGACGGCGCACTGCTGGCGGCCGCACGGGCACTGCCCGACCAGGCGGGCCGCGTGGCCTTTTCCACCGACTACCTGCGCCTGCGCGCTGGCGGACCCTCGCGCGCGGCACTGGCCGCGATGCTGTCACGCCAGTTCACGGGCGGCACGCTGTCGCGGCTCGAGACGCTGGCGCGCATGCTGAACGACGATCAGGTGGCGCAGGTCTTCGCTCGCATCGGCGCCGACAACAGCGCGCTGGACCGGGTGCTGCTCGAAGGCTTCCAGACCAACATGTTCGCCTGCCAGGAGGACATGGACATCAACTCGCCCGAAAGCGCCGCCAAGGTCAGCGCCCGGCTTCAGGCCGAATATGGCTGGCCCAATAGCCTGACCGACGTTTACGAGAGCGCTCTCAACGCCACCTTCTTCGACCTGTGCAAGGAGTTCACGCCGCAGCCCCGGCCCGGTTTCCACGATCCCGTCACAGCACCGATCCCCACGCTGGTCCTGCAGGGCGCGTTCGACACGCAGACCGCACCGAGCTGGGGCGCACTGATGGTGTCCTCGCTGCCGAAGGGGCGGCTGGTGTTCCTGCCGGAGTCCGGCCACGGCACCCTCGCCTTCTCGCAATGTGCCAAGGACATCGGCTCCGCATTCCTCGAAAATCCGGAAGCGCCTCTGGACTCGTCCTGCGCCGCAGCGCTGACGCCGGCCTTCCTCCTGCCGGACGGGACATGGTCCCGATGAAACTGACGGCCCTCGCTGCCCTTGCCGTCTATGTGATCTGGCAGGCGATCAACACCGGCATCCAGGTTGCGGGCACTCGTCCGGACCCGATCGACCTTCTCGACCTCGTGCAGCACGGCATCTCGCCGTCCATCGCCGAAGCCGGATTGTTCCTGCTGGTGGTGGTGGTGCTGTTGCGCTGGGTGCGCGAGGTGGGCCTTGCCCAGGGCCCGCAGCGCGGAAGCCTGCGGGTGATCTGGCCCTGGCTCATCTTCCTGGCCCTGTTTGTGGCGAGCGCCCTCAATGCCGGATTGCCGCCCGCCAGCGTCACCCTGTTCATCCTCGCCAACACGATGCTCGTCGGCTGGTCGGAGGAGGTCATGTTCCGCGGCCTCTGGCTGCGCGGCCTGCATCGCAGCTTCGGCATCTGGGTGGCGATCCTCGGGTCATCGCTGATCTTCGGGGCGATGCACGTGCTGAATGTGCTCCTGACTGGCGACCTTGAGGGTGCCGTGGTCCAGGCAACCGCGGCGTTCCTGTCAGGCGTCTTCCTGGCGGCGGTCAGATTGCGGACGGGCTCACTGTGGACGGGCATCGTGCTGCACGGCTTGTGGGATTGCGGGACCTTTCTGGTGGCGGCAGGCGCCACGGCCACGGCCGCCGGCGCCAACGCCATGGGAGAGTTCGGCAGCGTCGTCTTGAGTATCCCGCTGTTCCTGCTTGGCCTGTTCTTCCTGCGCAACGCTGGCCGCGACTACGGAAAGGACTATGCGTGATGCGTGCTTTGATTTTCGCCGCGGCCTTGCTGGCCGCAGCCCCCGCATCGGCGGGTGACATTCCGGGCAGGCCCTCGAGCGACCCCAACCCCGTCGTGCGGATCGATGGCGATACGCTGACCTATATCGGCGGCATCAATGCGGCTGGCCTCGATGCCCTGAGCGAGGCGGTGCGCCACCTGCCGCGCGGGCAGGTCATGAAGATGGTAGTCAATTCCGGTGGCGGCGACACCAAGGCCGGCATCTACATCGGCTCGATCGTCGCCGATCTTAAGCCGGACCTGACCATCGAGACCGGCTGCTTTTCCTACTGCGCCAATTTCGTCGCGCCGGCAGCCGCTAGTATCAACTCTTCGGGCTCTTTGGCCAATTCGGCATCTCGGACGGCAACCCCAACCGGCTATACTGGTCGGCCCTCGTGGGCATAGGCGGCACTGGATTAATTCCGGGCCGGAGCCGTGACAACTGGGGAATCGGTCTTTACTACAATGCGCCGAGCCGGGATTTGCAGAAGGCCCTTTCGCCCCCTCTGACGATCAGAGACGAACAACGGGTGGAAATATTTCACAACTACGAAGCGACACGGTGGCTCATATGGACGCCAACCTGCAGATTATCAATCCAATTCTATAAAAAATGACACCGCTGTCCTTTTCGGGCTCCGTTCCGTCACAAGGTTCTAGATGTTTGATGCCGGGTTTTGATGGTGCATTGTCGTCGGCGGCAGCGAGGGATGCGCTATGGGCCTGAAGTGCTCCCCGTCCTTGGCTAGCCCTGGCTGGGCTCTTCCAAGGGGGTATTGGGTCAGGGTGTGCCATGTGCCGCTGACCGATTTAGGAGTGCGATCGGAGACTTGCAACCGATCGCGCTGTGTGGGTGCTCCTCGTCGTGGAGCCTGAACCCGCGCCCATTTCTCGGCGGGCATCTTCAAGCGATATGAACCAGTGGGCGTTGATCATGTAGCCATGCCCCAGCCGAATTCCGCTTTGCTCGACAGGCTCCGAGCCAATATCGCCACCTACCGTCGCCGGGTAGCGCTCCAGCCCGACCGTGCCCAGCGCGTCGCCGCGTTGGAGTTCCTCCTGAAGCACCTCGGCGAACTATCCGCATGGCTGCGGAAGAACCCCTCGTCTGCGAAGGCGGCCCTGTCAGACGGGTTCCTGCCGCTGCTGGGACTGCTGCTGTCACCCTACGGGATGGAGCGGCTGCTGGGATCGATCGGTTGGAGCGTCGACGAGCGCGCCATTGAGGATGCGGTGGCCCGGCGCGGACGAGGCGACGCGATGACGTTCGACCGCCTCACGCACGTGACCCGCCAGTCGGTCGCCGTTCAGGCGGGACCGACTCTCCTCGTCAAGCTGATCGAGACGCTGCGTGGGCCTCTGGAGCAGGCGCTGCGGATGGAGAAGCGGCACAAGGGCGGCCGCCCGCAAGATGTCGAGCGGAACTACGTCGTCGACACGCTGGCCGGCGCGTGGGAGACGCAGCACGGGACCCCGGCGCCAAGCGGCAAGACGGGACCCTTCTACGAGCAGTGCCATCAGGTGCTCGTCGAACTGGACCTGAACACCGACGGCCTTGCGGACTGCATCCGCAGGACCATGCGCCGACGGCGCGGCGAACAGGCACGAGCGCGGCAAAACCCCCGCTGATTATCGTCGGGGTTTTGCCGTCCAAGGCTGGCGCCTGACGGCCCACCTTGGCCGTCATGAAGCGACGGCCTCATCACCAGCGGGACACGCCGGTCCCCTCCCCGAGCACTCCCGGCCAGACGGCCCTCGTCGGCCTCGCGCGCCTCCTGGCGCGGGCGGCGGCGCGTGAACTGTGGGACGGGGGTCGTGAGACGAAGCCCGTCGCGGTCGAGCCGAAGACGGAGACCGACGATGCGTAACCCCGGTGCTGGCGCCCGCCAGTCCAATGCCACCCCTGGCAACACGAGGTCCTCGCTGCCCACGCTGCTGACCGTCACCGACGTCGCGGAGGTGCTCAGGGTGAGCACACGCACGGTCCGGCGACTGATCAAGTCCGGGGCGCTGGCCAGCGTGACGGTGGGTCGGTCCGTCCGCGTCCGCGCGGAGGATCTGGCGGCGCTGACGCGGCCCCGGTGACAGTAGCGGACGGGAGCGGACAATCATGAGCAGATGCAATCACTTCGTGTCAGCTCGTTATTACATAGCGCACAAAACCGGATTGCTTCCGTGTGCTATGTTCTCACGAATTGATACTGTCTTCCTCTTCTGTCATCACGAGGTCACTCATGTCCACATCTGAGGCTTCACGAGCCACCCTCGCCGACGTCATCGCGGCCATCCAGGCCGCCGACCTCTCCCCGCAGCGGCGCCAGAACATGGCGTCGGCGGTGCGCACCGTCGCCCGCGCCCTGGGGCGCGAGCCCGACCAGATCGCCGCCGATCCGCAGGCCCTCGGGCTTCGGCTGGCCTCGGTGACGGCCGAGCAGCTCGGCCTCTCCCCCGGGCGGTGGAACAACATCCGCTCGCTGCTGAGGGCGTCCCTGGCGCTGGTGCGGCCGGTGATGAAGGGGCGGTCGACGACGCCGATGTCGGCGGCGTGGCAGGCCCTGCACGACGGCCTGCCGAAGCGGGCTGATCGCGTCCGACTGTCGCGGTTGATGCGCTGGCTGTCCGAGCGGCAGATCGGCCCGGACACGGTGACGCTCGACGACCTGACGGCCTTCAAGTCGGAGCTGTTCGGGGACGCCCTGCTGAAGGACCCGGAGAAGACGTGGACGGACTTTGCGGTGGCGTGGAATCGCGCGGGGTCGCGGACGACCGGCTTTCCCTCGATCCGCATCGAACGGCCGTCGCGGCGCGAGGTCTATGTCCTGCCGTGGACATCCTTCCCGGCGTCCCTGAAGCAGGACGTTGACGCTTGGCTCGACCGGCTCGCTGGCCGCGACTTCGCTGACGACGGTCCCGCGCGGCCCGCAAGACCGAGCACGCTCACGACGCGCGCGTACCAGTTGCGGTCCTTCGCCTCGGCGCTGGTGCACCGGGGGCGTGATCCCCAGACGCTGCGGTCGCTCGCCGACCTCGTCGTGCTTGACGCCTTCAACGAAGGCCTGCGCTTCTACTACGAGCGCAAGGGCAGGCAGACGTCGTCGACGATCCACGACATGGCATCGATGCTGAAGGGCGTCGCCAAGCACTGGGTGAAGGCGCCGGAGCCGGACCTCGCGAAGATGGCCACGGTGGTGAAGCGGCTTGCCGTGCCGCAGGAGGGGCTCACGCGCAAGAACCGCGAGCGGCTGCGCCCCTTCGATGATCCGCAGGCCGTGGACGCGCTGCTGGGCCTGCCGGCACGGCTGCGCGACGAGGTCGACCGGGGCGTGCTGCCCGGCAAGCGGGCGTCGGTGCGCGCCGGCCTCGCGCTCGCCATCGAGCTTCTGCTGGTCGCGCCCGTGCGGCGGAAGAACCTCGCGGCGATCGAACTGGAGACCCATCTCGTCCGCGTGGGCGGGCGCTGGCACCTGATCTTCGAGGACCACGAGGTCAAGAGTCGGCAGGTGCTGGAGTTCATCCTGCCGGAGCGGACGGTTGAGCTGCTGGAGTGGTACCTGCGCGAGCACCGTCCCGTGCTTGCCGACGCCGACACGAAGGCGCTCTTCCCGGGCCGGGAGGGTCAGGCCAAGCGTGGCGGCACACTGGGCACGCAGATCGCCGAGTTGGTGCACCGGTACACGGGGCTGACCATCAACCCGCATCTCTTCCGCCACATCGCGGCGAAGCTCTACCTCGACGTGCGGCCGGGCCAGTACGAGGTCATGCGCCGGGTGCTGGGTCACAAGAAGATGTCGACGACGACGGGCTTCTACAGCGGCACGGAGTCGACGACGGCGGCCATGCACTTCGACGACGTCGTGCTCGGCCGGATGCGTCAGGCGGCGGAAGCCTTGAAGCGACTTTCCACAAAGGCGACGAAACCGCGTTCCGGGGCCGGGAAGGCGGCGGGCAAGCCCAAGGGGTCCCGGCGATGAGCGGCGGGCCCTACGGACGCGGCAAGGCGCCCGAGCGCGCCTGCATGAAGGTGGCCGACTGGCCGGCCATCGACCGCCGCCTCTGGCAGGAGGCGCTCATGCCGGTCGATCCGTTCGAGCCGACCGGCGGGACCCGTGCGGGTCACTCCCGGGCCTCGAACGTGAAGACCGAGAAGGGCTACGGGCGCTGGCTCACCTGGCTCGCGACGACGGGCCAGCTCGACGCCGACGCGGCCCCGCACTCCCGGATCACCCGCGACCGGGTGAAAGCCTATGTCGAGCACCTGGAGGGTCTCGGCAACGGCGGGCAGTCGATCCTCTCCCGCCTGCAGGAGCTGGGCGACTTCGCCCGCGCCGTCACGCCGGACCGCGACTGGTCATTCATCAACCGCATCGCGTCTAAGGTCAGGGCCCGGACCGTGCCCGTGCGCGACAAGCGGGCGAAGCTCGCCACCACGATGGAACTGCTCGGCCTCGGGCTCGACCTGATGGAGAACGCCCCGAACCTGTCGACGCCGCGGCTGGCCGCCCTCGCCTACCGTGACGGGCTGACCATCGCGCTCCTCGCGCTGCGCCCGCTCCGCCGGCGCAACCTGGCCGGGCTCGTCCTCGGCGACACGCTCATGCAGGTGGGCGACGCGTGGATGCTTCGGATCGCGCCCGAGGACACCAAGACGCACCAGCCCATCGACATGCCGTGTCCGGCGGCGCTCACCAACCAGCTCGGTGTCTACCTCGCGGTTCACCGGCCCGTCCTCGCCAACCTAAGGGGTCGCTGGGCGAGGCCGATCGGCGAAGCCCTCTGGGTCTCCTCTCACGGCTCGCCGATGACGAAGTCGGCACTCTACAACCAGGTTCGTCAGCGGACCCGCGAAGGCCTCGGCAAGGACGTCAACCCGCACCTGTTCCGTGACGCTGCCGCCACCACCCTCGCCGTCGAGGACCCGCAGCACGTCCGCCTCGCCACGCCTCTCCTCGGGCATCGCCATACAGCCACGACCGAGCGGCACTACCAGCAGGCGCAGGCGCTGGAGGCGCACCGGGAGTTCGTTGAGGCGCTGAGGAAGGCCGGTGGTGACGGTGGCGATCGCTGAAGCAAGAGCATTGGCACGATTGGCAAGCAGGCTCGGAACGCGAGGCAGGGAAGGCGTCCGGGCTGCGCCGGGCGAGACTGTTCCTTCGTCCACCCTCAGCCAACATCCACACCTGTGGTTCCAGTCTGTTTTGGACGGTTCAGGCTAATCTGGTGCAGTTTGGCGGCGCCCGACGGAATTTATGAACCGCTTTGATTGCGGTTCGTGTAGGCCATACCTTTATGTACCAAGCTCCGACCCTTCAAAGGGAGCAAAGTAATTCGACATCCGGAACCTGCGGCCCGTCAGCCCATTCCCGGATATGGACGGACGACGTGGTGTAGTAGCCGTACTCGCCAGGAGCACTTGGACAGCCACATGATGAATAGGCCGAGGCTGAGAGAGTCTCGGCGTCAGGTGCCATTCGACGCGGCCTCGGCCCTCCTAGGAGGGCCGACCGACCCAGTGCTCCGAGCAGGGCAGGACCCGCGTGCGCTGAAGCAGGTGTGTTGATCGACCTCGGGACGACCAGGCTCCGTCAGCGGATGCACCCCTCGACGAAGCGCAGCCGCGCCACGAGATCGAGCGACCGCGCGTCGGCCTGCTTGCGGCAGTCCGCAATCCTGGCAACGCGGCCGTCGATCTTTTCGATCAGGCTCTCGGTGTAGTCGGCGGAGACGGGCTCGATGTCGCCGGGCCGCCAGGTCTTGGCGAACCACGGCTCCAGCGGACCGTAGAGGCGCAGGATGGTGTTCCAGCCGGTTCCGGGGACGGTCTGGACCCAGTTGACCTCCTTGCCGGCGGGCGCCTTCGGGCCGAAGAACACGTCGACCGTGCCGTCCGCGTTCCTGAGCAGCCCCTTGGTCTGGCTGCTGACGCTGGGGAAGCGCTGATCCGTCTGGATCATCGAGCGGGTCTGGTTGCTGTAGAGGATGACTGACCAGAAATCCTTGACCGGAACGTTCGCGGGAAGGCGCAGGCGGTAGGACTTGCCGCCGTCGAGGGCTTCGCCTTGGGAGTCGCGCGCGGTCCACGCGTACTGCGAGCCGAGGCCGACCATCTTCTCTTCCATTGCCGGCGTGACGCCCGTGGCCATGAAGTAATAGAAGATGTAGCCGTCGAGGTTCAGCACGCCCGGTTGTGACTGGAACTTGTAGCCGCCGATGAAGGGAAGCTGCCAGTACGCATCCTTGTAGTAGTAGTCCTCGGATGCGGGCATGTGGAAGGCGACGGCCCGGGCCGTGGCGTCGCCGACGGCGGCGGCCTCGGTGAGGATCGCCTTCATGCGCGCGTCGGGGGCGAAGGGCTTGCCTTTCTCGATGCCGATGGACGCCCAGAAGCCGAGCCTGACCTGGTCGAGGGAGTCGCTGGGCTCCTCCTGCACGGCCTGGTTCAGCAACTCCCAGTAACGGAAGTCGGCAGGGTTCACCATGTTGAACGGCTTGCCCGACATGTCGACGAAGGTCGGCGCCTTGGTGGCCGCCTCCTGGCCGAGCGGATAGATGCGGGTCGCGGCCTTCACCGCGTCGACGCCCGGCTTGGGGCTGCCGTCCACGACGAAGCTGCGCCAGATCACGAGGTTGCTGAACGTCGCCGGGCGCACGACGTGGTAGCCGTCCGGCACCGCGCCCGTGTAGCCGGGAGGCAGCACGAGGAACTTGCCGCCCTGGCCGCGGTCGGGTCCCGTGATGCCCACGTCCGACACCCAGCGGTACCAGAGATCATTGACGAGGCCGAGCACCCTGGGCGGCACCTCGAGGACCAGCGGTCCCTTGCGCAGGTCGATCCAGAACCAGGTGTAGGGCGTGTTGTCGTTGGCGGTCAGTTCTACGGTCCTGGCGTCGACCATCTCCTCCCAGATGGGAACGGTCGCGTTGACCGGGCCGATGCTCAGGATGGCGTTGCGGTTGCCGACCTGGTTCACGGCGGGGAGGGCAAGAAGGTAGGCCTGCACCGCGCGCTGGAAGTCGAGATTGTCGAGCAGCGTCCGGGCCGTGTCCTTGTCCGGGAAGCCGTCGGTGAACTTCAGTGTGCCGAGCCGGGTTTCGACCTTGTCGGGCGAATAGACACCGGGCGGGCGCTGCGTCGAGAACTTGAGGGCGGGATTGCTCGGCGGGCCGTCGAGGCTCTGCGCACGGGCCGGACCCACCAGGCTGGCGGCAGCAAGAAGACCTGCCAGGAGGAAGCGATATGCTGCGCTCATCGGAAATGCTCCGGGGGTTGCCTCGACACGGCACGATGGTTCGGGTCAAGCTAGTGCAGGCCCGATCCCGTTGCTTTAGTTTTGGGGACGCAGCGCTGTGCGACAGACTTTTTCCGCAGCGTTCCAGCGGGCCGGTGCCTTCGCCCATCTGGCGGCGGTCGTGCGCAGTCTCGGCGGCTCGCCGGCCGCCGTTTCCGAAGGGCTCGGTGTCGATCTCGACGCGCTGTCCCACGACGATCTCCTGCCGTTTGGCGCTTGCCTCACCCTTCTGGAGCGCGCCGTCGCGCAGACGGGCTGCACCCATGTCGGCCTCCTGATGGGCGCGCACTACCGATGGGCCCAGCACGGCATCATCCATCACCTGTCGAGGGAAGCCCCGACGGTGAGAGAGGCCCTTCAGGATTTCGTCGGCTGGCAGCTCGGCTACACCAGCGGCGCAGCCGTCTACCTGCACCGTGTCGGCCGGGATTTCGCGCTCGGCTACGGCATATACGACCGGGCCTCGCAGGGCAGCCGCCAGCTCTACGACGCGGTCGTCGCCATCGGCTGCGACATCCTGCGCGATCTGACCGGTGGGCGGGTCCAGCCGATCGAGGTCCATCTCTGTCACGCCGGGCCGGACGACGCCGGGATCTACCAGCGTACGCTACGCGCGCCCGTCCGTTTCAACCAAAGCCAATGCCGCCTCATAATTTCGGGCAGTGACATCGACTATCCCCGCCCCGGGACCGATCCGGTCCGACGGGAGCAGGTCCTCGCGCAGATCACCGCTGCGCTGGGCAGGCCTGTCGGGACGATCTCGACCCGCGTGCGCCATCGAGTGCGCCCGCAACTCCTGCGTGGCGATCCCTCCATGGACGGCATGGCGCGGTCTCTCGGCCTGGTCCCGAGAACCCTCCGCCGGCAGCTCGGCGCCGAAGGTACCGTCTTCGAAACGATCCGCGACGACGTCCGCTTCAACGCGGCGCGCGAACTCCTCGCACTCACCGACCTGCCCGTGGGCGAGATCGCGGACGCCCTCGCCTTCGCCAGCCATTCGGCGTTCGGCCAGGCGTTCCGCCGATGGAGCGGAAAGAGCGCCACGGCTTGGCGGTTCGCAGCCTGTGGCTAGGCCGACGGCGCGCGGCCTCGGGCCGATGCCTCGTCAGCTGAGGGTCAAAAAGAGCCGAAGTCCATGGTCTTCCATGAGGCACATATCATGAACCAGCCATCCGCGGTTCACATAGCCATACCCATATTGGACTGCCCAAGAACGCCGCCAGACCGATTTAGCCATCCCCCTGCGGCCCCTACGCGGGGTCTCTTGCTGCTGGCGGTACGAGCCCGTCCGGCCCCGAGGTGCAGGCCATCATCAACCTCAGCGAGACCACGGGCAGCATGGCGCTGACCTACGACGGCATCACGCAGGCGATCACCATGACCAGCGTGCCACTGCCGTATAGGGGGCGGCACTGGTACACCGTCTGCCGAGCCACGGGGCGGCGCGTTCGGACGTTGTGGCTGGCGCCTGGGGCCAAGACCTTCGCCAGCCGCCACGCATGGCCTTGGCAGACAGCATTCGCCTCGCAGTTCCTTGACCCCGTGGGGCGCGCCTGGGCCACCAAGCGACGCATCGCCCGACGGCTCCGCAGCACCGACCCGCACGACGACGACCTGCCCTCGAAGCCGCCCTGGATGCGTGGGGCGACCTACGACGTCTCGCCGCACGCCATGAGCCGATGACGCCCTGGACCGGCGGATCATGGTCGCCGCTGCCCGCCTGCTGCGGCACTGGTCCGACGCTTTTGACGGCTGAAAATCCCGGTTAGCCAATGGATTTCGATTGCAAAAGCAGCCGGGCGTTCCCCGATCAGTGGCGTGGCGACACCTGCGGAGAGGGTGACGGCTCGCCCTCGTGCTGAACTGCTGCTTGGCCTAGCGTCAAGCGGTGCCAACACGCCCGCCGGATGCTTGGAACTCCGATTTCATGAGCTCTGCGTCAGGTGCAAGCTAGCCACCACGCCACAAAATGGATTGCAGCATCGCCTTTTCGGCCGCCAGCCTTTGCACTTGCCGACGCAGGCGCCGATTTTCTTCCACAAGTTCTCGGTGGAGGTCAGCCTTGATCGCAAGTCGCGCCCTCCATCGATAAACCGTCGAGCGTGCAAATGCGAAGCGAGCGCAAATTGTTGCCACGGGCACGCCATCCGCAAGCTGCCGGATCGCTGCTTTGTAGGCCGCTGGCTTTTCGTCCTGACGCCTCTTCAATCGCCTCTCCGGATCGGACAGCCGGAAAAGCACGGTAGAGGGTACGGGGATCTACGAGCTATCCGCAAACGGCAGGAACATGATAGTGTTGAATTCAAATAGGAACATTGTTCCAGCCAGATTTGCTCGCGACCGCGCAATGGTCACCAGCATCCCGATTGGGTGAATTGGCGCCGTTGTCATGGAGCCATCCCCGTGACCCCACTTGTCGGAAACTGGTGCACGAGATGACGGGCAGGCTGCTGTCCGTCGATCCGGACGATTGCGCATCGCGGATGATGCTGTTCGGGATGCATATGCAGCAAAGCCAGATGTCAGGCGGGAAGTTCCTGGCCACTGTGGATATTCTGAGGCTCCCCCACTCACAGCTCATGCTCACTGCGTATGGGCCAGCGATCACGGCAGACGGGGGCGTCCCGCAACAATCATATGTACTCGGTCTTGCGGTGCCCGGTACCGGTGCGCTTTCGGTAAATCACCACGTGCACCAGCCCCATGAGGTCGCCGTGGTTTCCGGGGGGCGGGAACTCCACCTTTCGAGGGCTCCCGGCGTCCAGGTCATTTCATGGACCGTGAACAGTTCTCACGTCGATTCAGTTTGCCTGGCAATGTTCGACCGCCCCTTGTCGCAGATGGCGAGGTCCGGACACGCACTGCGGTCGCACACGGCGGCAGCGGCACGTGCGCAAACTCTGCTCGATTTGCTCTACTCAAACGGCCCGACCTCGCTGCTTGCGGGAGAAGTCGCGGGCTTGGACGGCGACGTGGGCAGACGAGCCGAGGACCTCGTCCTCGATGCCCTTCTCGGTGATGTGCAGGGACAGGAACCATTGCGCGGTTGGTCAGCGCGCGAAAAGATTGTCTCCCGGGCACGTGACCTCATGGAGTCCGACCGCGAAGAGCCGCTGACCGTTGCCGAAGTTTGCGCTGTGTTGAGTGTTCCCATGCGCACTCTCGACGACGCCTTTCGTACTTGCCTCGGCATCGCGCCTCGGCATTTCATGAACTCCATGCGCCTCAACAAGGTAAGGCGAGCGTTGCGCAGCGGCGCGGCGACGTCAGTGACCGAAGCTGCGATGCGGTTTGGCTTCTTCCACCTGGGGCGCTTCTCCAGCCAATATCGCCGTCTGTTCGGCGAACTCCCTTCGGACACATTGCAGCGGGCTCAGAGGTAGCCCGGTTGGTGTGTTGATCGCCGAGCGCTCGGCAGAGGCTTTGGCCGGTTCTGCCGATTGCGGATAGCGGGCCCAGCTCCTTTGCGGACAGTAGCGCTGATGGAGGCTCCGAACAGGCGCGGCCGGTCGGCCAGAAGGCCAGCCTGATTTTCGGACTCCCACAATTCGGCTGCCGTTCGACTGCGGACGGCCCGAGAGGCTTCAGGAGAACATCAATGGACGTCCAGACGACCAAGGGGACCACGGTCGCCCAGTCCTACATGGCGGCGCTCAAGGCCTGTGGCATTCGCCACGTATTCGCCAACGGCGGCACCGATTTCGCGCCGATCATCGAGGGTATCCTGCAGAACCGGCAGGACGGCGGCGACATGCCCGAATTCGTCACCGTGCCGCACGAGCACGTCGCCGTCGCCATGGCGCAGGGCTATTACCAGATCAGCGGCAACATCGCGGGTGCCATGGTGCACGTCAACGTGGGCACCGCGAACACGATCTGCGCGCTCATGAACGCCGCGCGTAACAATACGCCGATGTTTCTGGCCTCCGGCCGCACGCCGAGCACCGAGACCGGCGACGCAGGGTCCCGCGAGGAATGGATCCATTGGCCTCAGGAGAATTTCGACCAGGCGGCCATGGTGCGCGAACACGTGAAGTGGGAATACGAGTTGCGCCACGGCCAGCCGATCAACACGCTCGTCGGCCGCGCCGTCGACATCGCCATGAGCGAGCCCAAAGGCCCGGTCTACCTTCAACTGCCGCGCGAATTGCTGGGCAGTCCCTCGACCAACCCCGGCCCCCTGCCGCGCGGGCGCGCCTTCGGCTCCGTCCCGGCGATCCCCGACGTCGATGCGCTCGAGCGCGCCGCCGATATGATCGCGGCGGCGGAGAACCCGATCATCATCATGACCACCCCGGCGAACGCCGCAATTTTCAAGGCGCTCGGGGCTTTCGCGGAGGCCCACGCAATCGCGGTACACACCGGCCCGCACGCCGCGCTTTCCTCGTCGAACCCGATGAACCTGGGTCGGCTGAACGGCCCCGCGCTCAAGGCCGCCGACCTCATCCTCGCGCTGAACTCGCCGGTTCCGTGGGTGCCGAAACACATGCAGCCCAACAAGGATGCCCGGCTCATCCACATCGCCCCGGACCCGCTTTTCGCTACCTATCCCTTCCGCGGCTTCGAGATGGACCTCGCCATCGCCGGCGATCCGACTGCGGCGCTCACGATGCTGGGTGACATGCTCAAAATGAAGCTGAAGG
Organism: Alsobacter sp. R-9; assembly: GCF_054612375.1. Lineage (NCBI taxonomy): Bacteria > Pseudomonadati > Pseudomonadota > Alphaproteobacteria > Hyphomicrobiales > Alsobacteraceae > Alsobacter > Alsobacter sp. R-9. Next base: position 25,005 of record NZ_JBTSWJ010000025.1, read on the forward strand.
GCAGGGAGGCGGCCACCGACCGCCGCCGCAAGCTCAACGGCGAAAAGCGCCAGGCGCTGCTCGAGGGTCGCAAGGCCGCCCTCGAGGCCGCGTCCACCCAGCGCCCGATCAACTATGTCTGGGCCGCCCATTGCGTGAACGAGGTCAAGGGCGCCAACACCACGATCGTCGAGGAGATTGGCGTGCCCTTTGACTTCCTCGACATCGAGGACGAACGCGACTTCATGGCAACGTCCCTGGGGTCGGGGTCGCTCGGCATGGCGCTTGGCATGGGGCTGGGCGCCAAGTTCGCCGCCCCGGACCGCACGGTGATCACGACCTGTGGCGACGGCGGTTATATGTTCGGCTGCCCGACGGCGGCCCATTTCGTCAGCCAGGCGCAAAAACTGCCCGTCCTCACCATGATCATGAACAATCATGAGTGGCACGCCGTCCGCGAGGCTGTCGTCAACATGTACCCGGACGGGCTCGCCGCCAAGGCCAACAGCCTGCCGATCGTCGACCTTTCGCCCTCGCCCGACTACCACAAGATCACAGAGGCCTTCGGCGGCTACGGCGAGAAGGTGGACGACCCAGCCAAGCTCAAGGGGGCCATCGGCCGCGCCCTCGAACAGGTCGCGCAGGGACGGCAGGCGACTCTGAATGTCGTGTGCCAGAGGCGGTAGGGCTGACCAGGTCGTGTGGACAAACGGGATTCCCAAAACATCTGACGTCTGATTCACCGCTGCTCTTTGAGAAGGGCAGCGGTGCTTCGCGGATTGATGAGCGATGCGGAATGGGCGTTCTTCGCGCCGTTTCTAACCTAACACCGTGAGTCGAGGGGGGAGGCATGCGCGCGCAGCCGTCAACGCCGCCGGAGAGGGCGGCACCGGCCGGGATGGTCGCGATTCCCGGTGGAACCTTCGTGATGGGATCCGACAACCACTACCCGGAGGAACGCCCGGCGCATCAGGTGACGGTGAGCGCCTTCCTGATGGACGCCACTACCGTGACGAATTCGCAATATGAGGCCTTCGTCGCCGCGACCGGCTACGTGACGGTCGCCGAGCGGCCGCTTGATCCCGCGGCCTACCCGGGCGCGGATGCGGCCATGCTGGTTCCTGGCGCGCTCGTCTTCCGCATGACGGACGGCCCGGTGGATAGCCGCGAGATCGCGAAGTGGTGGCACTGGACCCCGGGCGCACAGTGGCGCCACCCGGAAGGCCCGGGCAGCGACCTCATGGGGCGCGAGGATCATCCCGTGGTGCACGTCGCCTATGAGGATGCGGAGGCCTATGCCGCTTGGGTCGGCAAGGAGTTGCCGACCGAGGCCGAGTGGGAATTCGCCGCCCGCGGTGGCCTGGATCGCCGGGAGTTCGTTTGGGGTGACGAACTGGCGCCGGGCGGCGTGCACCTCGCCAACACCTGGCAGGGGCCCTTTCCCTGGCGGAACTTCGCCGTAGATGGTTTCGAGCGCACCGCACCTGTCGCGAGCTATCCGCCCAACGGCTACGGCCTCTACGACATGGCAGGCAATGTCTGGCAGTGGACGACGGACTGGTTCGCCGCGCGCCATGCCGCCGATCCCGCGAAGCCCTGCTGCGCGCCGACCGATCCTCGCGGCCCCGCGATGGAGGGCAGCTACGACCCCGCCCAACCGCGCATCCGCATCCCGCGCAAGGTGGTCAAGGGCGGCAGCTTCCTCTGCGCGCCCTCCTACTGCCGGCGCTACCGACCGGCCGCCCGCCACGCCCAGATGGTGGACAGCGGCATGAGCCATATCGGGTTCCGCTGCATCCGCCGCAACCGATCGACGATACAGGAAGGAAACGCCCGATGAAGAACAACGAAACTCGGCCGTCGCGCCGGTCCATGCTGCTCGGCGGCGCCGCCGGCCTCGCCGCCGCCGCGGGTGGCGTGCAGATCGCGCAGGCCCAGACGCCGCCCGCGCAGCCGCGCGCCGCAGCGCCTACGGGCGGCGCGGCGGGCCGCCCCAACATCCTGGTGATCTGGGGCGACGACATCGGGTGGTCGAACCCGTCCTGCTACAACATGGGCATGATGGGCTACCGCACGCCCAACATCGACCGGATCGCGCGCGAGGGCGTGCTGTTCACCGATGCGTACGGGGAAAATTCCTGCACCGCCGGCCGCTCCGCCTTCATCACCGGCCAGAGCCCGCTTCGCACCGGCCTCTCCAAGGTCGGCCTGCCCGGCGCGCCGGAGGGCATGGGCCCCGAGGACCCCACCATAGCGACGCTGCTCAAGCCGCTCGGCTATGCGACGGGGCAGTTCGGCAAGAACCACCTCGGCGACCGCGACGAGCACCTGCCGACCATGCACGGTTTCGACGAGTTCTTCGGCAGCCTCTACCACCTGAACGCCGAGGACGAGCCGGAGCACCCGGACTACCCGCGCAACCCGGAATTCCGCCAGCGCTTCGGCCCGCGCGGCGTGATCAAGTCCTGGGCGAACCCGGACGGCACGCAGCGGATCGAGAACACCGGCCCGCTGACCATGCGGCGCATGGAGACGGTGGACGAAGAGTTCCTCGCTGGCGCACTCGACTTCATCGACCGCGCGCATCGCGAGGGCAAGCCCTTCTTCACCTGGTTCAACTCCACCCGGATGCACGTCTGGACGCGGCTGAAGGAAGCCAGCCGCGGCGTGACCGGCTTTGGCGTCTATCCGGACGGCATGGTCGAGCATGACGGCCATGTCGGGCAGCTGCTGAAGAAGCTCGACGACCTCGGGATCACCGAGAACACGATTGTGCTCTACTCGACCGACAACGGCGCCGAGGTGATGTCCTGGCCCGATGGCGGCGCCACGCCCTTCCGCGGCGAGAAGGCGACGGCCTGGGAAGGCGGCTTCCGCGTACCGAGCCTGGTGCGCTGGCCTGCGCGCATCCAGGCGGGGCAGGTGATCAACGACATCTTTTCCCACCAGGACTGGCTGCCGACGCTGCTGGCCGCGGCGGGCGAGCCGGAGATCACGCAGAAGCTGCTCGCCGGCCACCAGGCGGGCCGGCGGACCTACAAGGTCCACCTCGACGGCTATAACCAGCTGCCGCTGCTGACCCGCACCGGGGAAGGCGCGCGGCGGGAGTTGTTCTACTTCACCGACGACGGCGACCTCGCGGCGCTCCGCTTCAACCAGTGGAAGATCCACTTCCTGATCCAGGAGGCGCATGGCTTTTCGGTTTGGGAGCGGCCCTTCACGCCGCTGCGCTTCCCGCAGCTATACAACCTGCGCAGCGACCCCTATGAGCGGGCATACGAATCGTTCGACTATGGCCGCTGGCGCGCCGAGCACGCCTTCGTCCTGGTGCCGGCGCAGGCCATCGTCGGGCAATTCCTCGAGACCTTCCGCGACTTCCCGCCGCGCCAAGCGCCGGGTAGTTTCGGACTCGGCGAAGCGATGGCGCGACTGCGCCAGGGTGCGGGCGGGCGCTGAAGGGCCGACCATGGCCGCCCATCGCCAGGCGGGGCGGCCATGGGATGTTGCGCGATTGATTGAAGGGCCGCGCCGCTGCCGGCAACCGCCCCTCCGTCACGAAGAAGACCGATGACGATGTCCAGGTCGGAAACTCCGCCGTTTGCGGCTGGTGCTGCCGTTGCGCTCATCTGCCTCCCCGCGGGCGATGCCGTGCCGGACTTCCCGTTCGGCGGGCCATTTCCCGCGGTCAGCGTCACCTTCTGAATCCGCATGAGATGCGCGCGGCCCCCAGATGACGAAGGCGTCGCAGCGAACAGGCCCAGACGTCCTGCGTCCGCTCCGGACCGGGCGAAGCTGCAGCAGCCCGGCGCCCTCCGACGCGGTTCACTCCGTCGCCCTGGCCTGCCCTGCCTCCGCCCGGCAGGGCGCAGCCAGTACGATTCCGTTATTGCAGTCGGCGTGGAGAACGAAACCCATGACACCGCTCGCGACACGTCGCGCCGCCCTCGGCCTTCTGCTGGCAGGCCTCGGCGCAACCTCGCTGCGCGCCCAGCCTGCCCGGGATCCGCTGCCGTCCTGGCGCGACGGCCCGCGCAGAAGGGCGCTGCTGGACTTCGTGGCGGCGGTCACGCGCGAGGGCTCTTCGGAGTTCGTTGCGCCCGCGCAGCGCATCGCCGTGTTCGACAATGACGGCACGCTCTGGGTGGAGCAGCCGGTCTACACGCAGCTCCTTTTCATCCTCGACAGCATCCGCACGTTCGCCCCGCAGCATCCGGAGTGGCAGCAAGATCCGCTCTTCCGCGCCGCGATCGCGGGCGACCTGCGTGGCGCTGCGGCGGACGGCGTGAATGGGCTCCTGAAGCTTGCAGCCGCGGCCCAGGCCGGGAACTCGCCCGAGGCGTTCCAGCGGATGGCCGCGGAATGGCTCGCCGCCGCGCGCGACACGAGATGGCGCCGGCCATACACGCAACTCGTCTACCAGCCGATGCTGGAGGTCCTGGCCTTCCTGCGCGCCAACGGCTTCACAACGTTCGTCGTCTCCGGCGGGGGAGTCGAATTCGTTCGCGCCTTCGCGCAGGAGATCTACGGCATCCCGCCGCATCAGGTCATCGGGTCGACCTTCGCCCTGACACCCAGCGAGCAGGACGGGCGCATCACGCTGACGCGCGAGCCGCGCGTGGACTTCGTGACTGACGGGCCAGGCAAGCCGGTCGGCATCGCTCGACATGTCGGCCAGCGGCCGATTGCCGTCTTTGGCAATTCAGACGGTGACTGGCACATGTTGCGCTACGCGACGGAGGGGCCTGGGCGGCGGCTTGGCATGATCATCCGTCACGACGACGCGGAGCGCGAATATGCCTATGACCGGGAGAGCCATGTCGGACGGCTCTCTCGCGCGCTTGATGAGGCAGCAGGGCGCGGGTGGCACGTCGTTTCAATGCGCGAGGACTGGACGCGGATCTTCGAGCGGGACTGAAGCGCGCGTCAGCCCAGGCTATGCTTCTGCCGCTTCGTCACCCGCACCGTCAGCGGCGCCGAGGCGAGGTCCACCGTCGAGGCGCTGACGTTCCCCGCCGTAACCCACACGCTGTTGTTGGACCATAAATCACAGTTTAGCACTGCGAGGACGGATGGGTTCACAGGACCTAATTTGCGTGGTGCGCAGCTGCTCCGACCTAAGTCTCAAGCTGTGGGGCGCAACCAAGAGCAAAGTGGGACCGAATGTGGGACTGTGAACAGCCAAAAGTCCGATTATTTGAAAGACATACTAAAAAATCCACGGATTGGTGCCCAGGAGAGGGAGTTCCGGGGCGAGACGGGATTTGCCGCGGTGTTACCCTGGTGTTACCCCGGACTAATCGCCGCTGGACCGCGATGTTTTGCGCGAGGTCAAAGCGCAATGATTTCAGATAGATAAGTGGCGCACCCGACACGATTCGAACGTGTGACCTTTGCCTTCGGAAGGAGAAGGATCCAGAGGCAATTGCGGCACCAATCCCCATCTTCAATTCGCGTCCGTGCTTCCGCGCGCCGCTCCAATCCCCATATCCTAAGCCTCAGGAGGATCCGCGATGCGCGCCGTGATCTACGCGAGGTACAGCAGCGATCTGCAGCGTGAGGCCTCGATCGAGGACCAGGTTCGTTTGTGCCGCGAGGCGGCGGAGGCGCGCGGCTGGACGGTCGTGGGCGAGTACGCCGATCGTGCGGCGAGCGGATCGAGCAGGTTCAGGCCGGAGTACCAGCGGCTGCTGGCGGATGCGCGGACCGGGCAGTTCGACGTCGTCGTTGCGGAGGCGCTGGATCGGCTGTCCCGCGACCAGGAGGACGTGGCCGCGCTCTACAAGGCGTTGACCTTCGCGGGCGTCCGGTTGGTGACGCTGGCCGAGGGGCAGATCAGCGAACTGCATGTCGGCCTGAAGGGCACGATGAACGCGCTGTTCCTGCGCGACCTGGCGGCGAAGACGCACCGGGGCCTGCGGGGCCGGGTGGAGCAGGGCCGCTCGGCCGGCGGGAAGGCGTATGGCTACAAGGTCGCGAAGGAGGTCGATGCCGACGGCGAGCGCGTTCGCGGCAAGCGGATCATCGACGCCGACGAGGCCTCTGTCGTGCAGCGGATCTTCTCGGAGTTCGCGGCCGGCGCCTCGCCCCGGGCCATCGCGACACAACTCAACCGTGAGGGGGTCACCGGGCCCGAGGGCCGCCCGTGGCAGGACACGACGATCCGCGGCCACGGTGGGCGCGGGACCGGCATCCTGAGGAACGAGCTCTATGTCGGTCGGCTCGTGTGGAACCGCATGCGGTTCATCAAGGATCCGGCCACGGGCAAGCGGGTGTCGCGCCCGAACCCTCCGAGCGAGTGGGTCGTGGAGGATGTGCCGGAACTACGGATCATCGATGACGCGCTGTGGAAGAGTGTCTCCAGCCGGCTCTCCGACATCGCCGCCTCGCCGACGGCGCAGGCCATCAAGGCGGGGCGGTTCTGGGAGAAGCGCCGGCCGAAGCATGTGCTGACGGGCCTCGCGGTGTGCGGCTGCTGCGGGCATCCGCTTGCCGCCGTCGGCAAGGACTACCTGCGCTGCTCGCGCGCCCATCGCAACGGGCTCTGCACCAACACGACCGGCGTGAAGCGCGGCGTGCTGGAGGAGATCGTGATCTCCGCGCTGCAGCACAACCTGATGGCACCCGACCTCGTCGCCGAGTTCATCGCCGCCTTCCACGCGGAGGTGAACGCGAGCCGCGGCGAGGCAGAGGCGGAGCGCCGTCGGGTGGAGAAGAGGAAGGCAGAGATCGAGCGGCAGCTCGATGGGCTGATTACGGCGATCGCCGAAGGTCTGCGTTCGCCGGGTCTCCAGCAGCGGCTCGACGCCCTCGAGACGGAGCGCCGGCAGATCGAGGCGACGCTGGCGGCGCCGGCACCCTCGCCGATCCGTCTTCACCCGAACCTCGCCGACCTCTACCGCAAGAAGGTCGCGGCCTTGCACGAGGCGCTGCAGGACCCGCGCACGCAGGCCGAAGCCCTGGACATCGTCCGCTCGCTGATCGAGCAGGTGATCGTGCGCCCGCGCGAGGGCGGCGGGTTCGAGGTCGAACTCGTCGGCGAGATCGCGTCGATGGTCGAGGTCGCGATGGGGTCGGAACGCAAGAACGCCGCCCGGGACGGGGCGGCGCTGGATGCTGGATCGAGGCGTTCGGTAAAGGTGGTTGCGGGGACAGGATTTGAACCTGTGACCTTCAGGTTATGAGCCTGACGAGCTACCGGGCTGCTCCACCCCGCG
>NZ_JBTSWJ010000026.1:0-30865 GCF_054612375.1 Alsobacter sp. R-9
GAGATGACCCAGCAGAACGCGGCGCTCGCCGAGGAGAGCGCGGCTTCCGCCGGCTCGCTCTCGAGCCAGATCCAGCGCCTCAACGACCTCGTGGCGACGTTCCGCACCAGCCAGACGGCGGGCAAGCGGGGCGGCATGCCCACCAGCGAGCCGGACCGGCTGCGTCGTCTGGCGGCGGACGCGTTCGCCGAGGAGCCTCGTCCGGCCCGGGCGGGTGCGGCCAAGGCCAGCATGAAGCCGGCCGCCAAACCCGCGCCGCGCCCGGCGGCGCAGCCGCGCCGCGCCTCGGCAGGCGGTGGCGGGTGGGAGGAATTCTGATCCCGCCACGTCTCGGTGCCCACGTGCACCGAGGACCCGGCACAGGGGCGGCGGGAGCAGGAGTGAGGACCGTCAGGCCGCAGACTGCCGGGCCACGGCGGCAGCCGGATCGAGGGCTGCCGCGATGGCGTCACCCTTTGCATCCGGCATGAGCCCGACGGCCCACAGGTCGTAGGCATCGCCCTGCCAGACACGCGCCTCGGCGAAGCCGGCCTCGACGAGCAGCCGGCCCAGGCGCTCCGCCGAGAAGGCGGTGCGGTGTGCCATGAAGCCGTTGCCGGCCGCCACCGAGCGTCGCAGGCCGAACATCACGTCCAGCGGCGTGACCGGGCCGGCGGGGGAGATGTAGAGGGGCTCCTCCAGCCGCCCCGCCGCGATCACCGCTGCGACGCGCACGATGTCGGGCGTTGTGATCACGCAGAAGCCGTCGCTCCGCAGGATCCGCACCAGTTCCCGCAGCGCCACGCCGACTTCGTGGTCGTGCAGGTGCTCGAGGTTGTGCGAGGACCAGACCGCGTCCATCCGGCGGTCGGCGAGGCACGATAGGTCCGTCGTCGACGCGACGAGGTCGGGTTGCACCTTCGGGTCGAGGTCGAGGCGGACCTCCTGCCAGGCCGAGGGCGGAAACAGCTCCTTCAGCCGGTTGCGGCGCGGGTTCCCGCAACCGACGTTGAGCACCAGCCTGCGCTCGGATTCCGCCGTCATTACGGCGCCGGTCGAGGACCGTTCCGCCATGTCGCGCAGGGGCCCGGCGCGCAGGCCCGGGAAGCCGGGTCCGTCGAGCGTCAATTCGGCCGGCTCGCGGCGGAGGCCCTGAACACGCGCACGCGGCCGCGCTCGACGGCGGCAGGAAGGGCCGCCGCGGCAGCCTTCGGTGCGGGCGTCGCGGGCGCGGCGACAGGCGCCTTCGCTTCGGCGGCGGCCGCCGGCTGCGCCTCGGCCCGGCGCAGGTCCACCTTCAGCCCGACGAGGGCCTCCTGGCCCGTGCGCCCGGTGAGCTCCACCTTCCGGCCAGCAGCCGTGCGCACCTCTCCCCCCATGAAGGCCGCCGAGACGACGAGCTCCCACGCGGAAGCAGCAGAACCGGTGAGTTCGAAGTGGACGAGGTTGATCGGGGTGGCCTGTCCCTTGGTTCCGACGGCCTGCCCCGGCACCCGGGCGGAATGGCGGCCGCGGCCGGGCATCTCGCAGCCATAGCCGAGCCGCAGCCCCTTGACCGGGGCGACCCACGACACCGCGAAGCTCTCGATGCGGTTGCGGGACTGAGGTGCTCCGATCCAGCCGTCCGGACCCGCCATGACGTCGCCCTGGCGCTGCACGTGCGCCGTGCTGGCGAAGGGGCCCTCGGAGCGGGCTGCAGCCGCGGGGGCCACCGCCGGACGCGTTTCGCCGCGCGGCGCAGAGGCCTCGCGATCCAGCGGCTCGAGCTTGAGCTCGACGTCCGTGGAGAGGCTCTCCGGCTGGCCGATGGCCGTGACGAGCAGGACGCTTGCCTGCGGCGCCATGATGGCGACGCAGTCGCCGAAGCGGGAGAGCGTGTTCTCGATCGCGTCCGGGGCGAAGAGGAAGCCGACCCCCGCCGAGGCGCCGGGCCGGCCCGCGACCATGACGCGCGGCGGACGCTTCATGTCCTTGGCGGACAGGTAGCGCAGCACGTGCAGGCCGCGGGGGATGTTGAAGAGGACGGTCGAGATCCGTTCGGTCATGAAACGCTCCGCAGGGGTGGACCGCCCGCCGCCGTGCGGACGCTCCCTCCTGCGAGGATTGGAATCCGACCTGCCCAAGTCAACGCGCGCGAGGCGTCGCCGGGCCGCGAACGCACGGGCTGGTTGACGGCCGCTTGCCCGCTTCCGTCACGAGTTGCGGAAACTTCGAGCGATCGGCCGGCTCAGCCGGCATAGAAGCCTCGTGTGCCGCGCACTGCTTGCCGTCCGCCCTGAGCCCACCGGCGGGCGACCGGACCTCTCGCCACCAATCCGGCGCCTCCTTCGATGGGCCGGTGCGGCATCGACCCCGAAATGAAAACGGCCCCGCCGGGGGCGGGGCCAAGGGAAGGGAGGAAGACGCAAATGGAACTTGCGTAGTCACATCAATGCACGTCGCGTGCCGTCCCTTTTCGTGTCATCGCGGGACGGATCGCGACCGAAGCAGCGGCCCGGGCGCCCATGGCGGCACGACCCGTCCCTCTTCGGGACGCGCGGCAGGGCAACGCGGCCCGCTCACTTGCCCTGTGCCAGCCAGACACCGTCCCATTCCGCCCCGGGAGGCTGGGCGGCGACGTACGCCTGGACCCGCCGCAGCATCTCCCGCGACGGCCCGTCCCCCGGCACCCGGTCGAGGCAGGCCGCGAAGGCGTCTGCGGCGCCGGACCAGTTCCGCGCCCGGTAGGCGGCGAGTCCCGTGGCGTAGGCCGCGGCCAGTTCCGCGGTCTCTCGCGCGGCCTCCGGTCCAGCCAGAACCTCGTACACGGTCTGCGGCTCCGGGTGCCCCTGAACCCGCACCGTGTCGATCTCCCGTATCACGAACCCCGGGCCCATCATGCGCGCCGTCGCCGCGGAGACGAGCAGAGCGGTGCCGTAGAGCTTGTTCAGCCCCTCGAGCCTCGAGGCGATGTTCACGGCCTCGCCCATCACGGTGTAGTTCATCGCCACCGCCGAGCCGATGTTGCCCGCGATCACCTCGCCCGTGGCGATGCCGATGCGGATCCCGAGGTCCGGGGCGTAGCCGCGCACGCCGAGGAGGTCCGGCAGTTCGCCTCGGAACGTCTCGAAGCGCTCGCGCTGGTCCAGCGCGGCCAGCACGGCGAGCCTCGCCTGCTCCGCCGGCTCGACGAAGGGGGGACCCCAGAAGGCCATGACGCCGTCCCCGGTGTACTTGTCGACGATGCCCTGATGTTCGCGCACGGCCTCCGTCAGCACCGTGAGGTAGCGGTTGAGGATGGTGATGAGCAGCGTCGGCGTCACCTCGCCGGAGAGCCTGGTGAAGCCGCGCATGTCGACGAATGCGATGGTCATCACGCGTCGGTCGCCGGCATTGCCGGCGAGCTCGGGCCGGTCGAGCACGCCCGCCACGACCTTGGGGTCCATGTAGCGCCCGAAGGTCTCGCGGATCTTCTCCTTCAGTCGCAGCTCGGCGAGCATCAGGTTGAACGCCCGCGTCAGCCGGCCGATCTCATCACCCGAGGTGACCGGCAGGTCCGCGTCGTAGCGACCCTGCTCGACCGCCTCCGTGGCGTGGAGCAGCCTGCGGATCGCCCCGACCACGCGCCGGGTGACGAGAAAGGCCATGAGGAGGCCGAGCGCGACGGCGAAGCCCAGCGTCAGCCAGGTGAGCCGGATGACGTTGCGCCCGCTTTCCTGCGTCTGGGTGACCGCCTCAGAGGCGAAGGAGAGGCTCTCCCGCCTGATCTCCTCCAGCCGCTCGTTCTGGCTGTCTCTCAGCGCGTCCAGCCGGACGAGGCCGCTGCGGATGGCGGTGGCGTCGCTGCGCCGCAGCGCGGAGAGGAAGGCGGCGCGTTCGGCGGCGTAGGACTCGCGCGCCTTCAGCGCTTCCTCGATGCGCGCGTCGAGCCGCCCCAGCAGGACGCGGTCCTCGACCCCTTGCCCGTCGCCGACCTGTGCCTCGATCGTTCGGCGCGCCGCCGCGAGCTCCTGCTCTGCCTTCCGGCCCGCGTCCTCCTCGTCGGAGAGGTGGGTGTCGAGGCCTCCGGCGTCGCCGTTCAGCACCTCGATCGCCGCCTGCCGCAGCGACAGGGACTGCTCCAGCGAACGGATGTGGGATCGGGCCAGCATGCCGTACACGGGCACGTAGGTCCGGTTGATCGTGCCGATCAGGTCGCCGACGCGCCGCGACATCGTCGTGTTGATGGCCGCCACGATCGCCATGAGGGCGATCAGGATGGCGGCGAGCGCGAAGATGGCGTTGCCGACGGAGGGCTGAAGGAAGCGGGAGCGCATCGAGAAGGAATCCGGTCGATGGACCGTATCCGGCCCTCCCGGCGCGGTCGAGCCCGAGCTTGCCAAGGCCGTCCCTCGCGCCTCGCGCCGCTCCGCCGCGCTCACGGCGCGGGGCTCCGCGACAGTGCCGTCATTGCGCACGGGGGCAGCGGGTGCCAAGCTTTCGGTCGGGAGGAACGCCGGCGAAACGGCAGCAAGCCGACGACAGGGCAGGGGGCGTGATGCGACCCTCGTTTGCCGGTCGTGGTCTGCCGTCCGCGCCCCCGGCGAACGCCGGCCGTCCTCCCGACGAAGGCAACCGTGCGGCCCGGCAAGAGGCCCGCACCCGGGAGGGAGAACCCGCATGCTCGACACTACCGCGACGTCCCGCATGGAAGCGTTCCTGGGACGCTTCGGCGCAGCCCTCGAAAAGGGCGACGTCGATGCCGCGTCCGCCATGTTCGCCGACGACGGCTACTGGCGCGACCTCGTGTCCTTCACGTGGAACATCAAGACGATGGAGGGTCCCGCGCAGGTGCGCGACATGCTCTCCCACTGCCTGAAGCACGTGAAGCCGCGCGACTGGCACGTGGCTCCCAACGAGACCGCCACCGAGGGCGGCGGGATGACCGAGGCCTGGATCACCTTCGAGACCGAGGTGGCCCGCGGCTACGGCCACATCCGCGTGCGCGAGGATGGCCGCATCTGGACGCTGCTGACCACGATGGTCGAGCTGAAGGGCCACGAGGAACGCGCCGGCTTCACCCGGCCGCTGGGTGCCAAGCACGGCTTCAACCCCGGCGCCAGGACGTGGAAGGAAGAGCGCGAGGAGGAGCAGCGCAGCCTCGGCTACACCAAGCAGCCCTACGTGCTGATCATCGGCGGGGGGCAGGGCGGCATCGCGCTCGGCGCGCGGCTGCGGCAGCTCGACGTCCCGACCATCATCGTCGAGCGCAACGAGCGCCCCGGCGACAGCTGGCGCAAGCGCTACAAGTCCCTCTGCCTGCACGACCCGGTCTGGTACGACCACCTGCCGTACATCGACTTCCCGAAGAACTGGCCCGTCTTCGCGCCGAAGGACAAGATCGGCGACTGGCTCGAGATGTACACGAAGGTGATGGAGCTCAACTACTGGACGAAGACGACCGCCAAGAGCGCCCGCTGGGACGAGGCGAAGAAGGAGTGGGAGGTCGTCGTCGACCGGGACGGCACGCCCGTCACGCTGCGGCCCAAGCAGCTCGTCTTCGCCACCGGCATGTCGGGCAAGGCCAACATCCCGAAGTTCAAGGGCATGGAGAACTTCAAGGGCGACCAGCACCACTCCTCGCAGCATCCGGGGCCGGACGCCTACAAGGGCAAGAAGGCGGTCATCATCGGCTCCAACAACTCCGCGCACGACATCGCCGCGGCGCTCTATGAGCACGGGGCGGACGTGACGATGGTGCAGCGGTCCTCGACGCACATCGTCAAGTCCGACACGCTGATGGAGGTGGGGCTCGGCGACCTCTATTCCGAGCGGGCCGTGCAGGGCGGCATGACCACCGCCAAGGCCGACCTGATCTTCGCCTCGCTGCCCTACGCCATCCTCCACACGCTGCAGAAGCCGGTCTACGACAAGATCCGGGAGATCGACGCCCAGTTCTACAAGGACCTCGAGAAGGCCGGGTTCTGGCTGGACTATGGCGTCGACGACAGCGGCCTGTTCATGAAGTACCTGCGCCGCGGCTCGGGCTACTACATCGACATCGGCGCGTCGCAACTGATCATCGACGGCAAGATCAAGCTTGCCCGGGGGCAGGTGGTCGAAATCACCGAGCACAGCGTGAAGCTGGACAGCGGCAAGGAGCTGCCGGCCGACCTGATCGTCTACGCCACCGGCTACGGCTCGATGAACGGCTGGGTCGCCGACCTCTGCGGCCAGGAACTGGCGGACCGGGTCGGCAAGGTGTGGGGCCTCGGCTCCGGCACGCCGAAGGACCCGGGTCCGTGGGAGGGGGAGCAGCGCAACATGTGGAAGCCGACGCAGCAGGAGGCCCTGTGGTTCCACGGCGGCAACCTGCACCAGTCGCGCCACTACTCGCAGTTCCTGTCCCTGCAACTGAAGGCGCGCATGGAGGGCATCCCGACGCCCGTCTATGCCTTGCAGGCGTCCCATCACAAGGGATGAGGCCTCCGGCACAAGCTTAACGGTGGCGACGGCCCGGCAAGCCCGGGCCGTCGTTCCGTCAAGCCTCAGCTCGCGGGATCGGGCGCCGCCGGATCGCCTCAGGGCGACAGCAACTCGAAAAAAATCAATCGCTTGGACGACGCCCGACGATCGGTCGAATTTTCATGTTAAGTTGCGGGTGACAACTTAAACCTCGTTGAGCGAACTTAAACGGCCGCGTTGCATGCAACTTCGTGCAGGCGGATTGTGGAGAGGTGAACGGAGACCTCCCCATGCTGCTTCGGCTGTTCAGAGAGCATGAAAAAGGAACGGTGCTGACCGCCTTCGGCGTCATGGCGATCCCGATCGGGATGGTCGTGGGCGGTGCCGTCGACTTCACGCGCGTCATCCAGTACCGCACCCAGATGCAGGCCCGCACCGACGCGGCCGCGCTGGCCGCGGCCCAGTCGCTGAGCACGGACAAGACCGCGGTGGCCCAGCGCTACGTCGGCGATCTCGCGTTCCCGATGACGCTGACGGCGACCGTCGACGGCAACAAGGTCACGGTATCCGTGGCGAGCACCGTGCCGTCCCCGTTCCTCTCCATCGTCGGGACGAAGGGGATGGAGGCGCGGACGAAGGCAACGGCCGAAAAGCTGAAGGACGGCCCCCCGGCCTGCCTGCTCGCGCTCAACCCGACAGTCTCGGGTGCGATCAGCTTCTCCGGCTCGTCGTCGACGATCGCCCTCGGGTGCGCGGTCTACAGCAATTCGTCCAGCGACAGCGCCATCAGCGTGTCGGGCAGCGCGTCCGTGAAGGCGGACGGCTTCTGCAGCGTCGGCGGCTTCGCCGGGCCTTCGAACATGCAGCCCGAGCCGCAGAAGCGGTGCCTGCCGGCGGAGGATCCCTACGCCAAGAAGACGGCGCCGACGGCGAGCGGTTGCGACTACAACAACTACTCCGTGCAGCCGAAGAAGAACGTCAAGCTCAACCCGGGCACCTACTGCGGCGGCCTCGACATCAAGGGCGACGCCCAGCTCCAGCCCGGAACCTACATCATCAAGGACGGCCCGCTGCAGATCTCCAGCCAGTCCAACGTGTCGGGATCCGAGGTGCTTTTCGTCCTGACGGGCAAGTCGGCCGGCTTCACGATCAACGGCGGCGCTTCGATCGACCTCAAGGCGTCGACCAGCGGCAACTACGCCAACATCCTGATCTTCCAGGACAAGAACTCGAACGTCGGCGCCGGAAACACGATCAACGGCGACTCCAACACCAAGCTGCAGGGCGGAATCTACACGCCGACGCAGACCGTGACGCTCAACGGATCGGGTTCGTTCGGCCAGTCGAACGTCTACATGCCGGTGGTCGCCGACCAGATCAAGCTGACCGGCAACGCGACCACGCAGGCCGACGTGACCAAGCTGTCCACGCCGGCCGACGTCGCCCGGCTGCGCAACGCCGTTCGCCTCGTCAACTGAGCAGACATTGCCAATGGCCGGTCAGGCGCCGCTCCCCAGGGGCGGCGCCGTCTCATTCGCCGAGGCGGATCGCGACCTTCGTGGCGCGCTTGCGGTCCGAGGCGAGCGAGAAGGCGAGCACGGCGTCGGCCAGCGGGTAGACGCCCGAGATCATCGGCCGGAAGTCGATCAGCCGCTCGCCGATGATGCGGGCGGCCTCCCCGAACTCCTGGTCGAACCGGAACGTGCCGACGACCTCGATCTCCTTCGTGACGATCGTGTTCATGGGCATCGGCGCATCGCCACCCAGGCCCACCAGCACCATGCGGCCGCCGGGGCGCAGGGTCGGCAGGACGCCGGCCATGGCGCCCGGTGCGCCCGAGCACTCGAACACCACGTCGATCTGGCCCCGGTTTTCGGTGAGGGGCGCCAGCGCGTCCGGGCCGCCGGACACGTCGATGGCCTCGTCGACGCCCATCGCGCGGGCGGTGGCGAGGCAGTGCGGCGTGATGTCGGTCGCGACGACCGACGACGCGCCCGCATGGCGCGCCGCGGCCGCGACGAGGATCCCGATCGGCCCGCAGCCTGACACCAGAACCCGCGCGCCGCGGATGTCACCGGCCCGGTTGACGGCATGAAGCGACACGGACAGGGGCTCGCACAGCGCGGCCTCTTCCGGCGAAACCGTGTCGCCCATGGGAAAGAGGCGACCGGCCTCCACGACGATCGACTCGCGGAACAGGCCCTGCTCGTGCGGAAAGCGCATCGCGCTGCCGTTGAAGCGCATGTTCTCGCAGTGAATCCTCCGTCCGGCGCGGCAGGGCGCGCAGGCCAGGCAGGGCCGGCTCGGGTTCACGGCGACGAGCGCGCCGGGGCGAAGGCCCGTGACGCCGGACCCCACGGCCTCGACGTAGCCCGAGGCCTCGTGGCCGAGGATCATCGGCTCCTTGATGCGGACGGTGCCGAAACCGCCGTGGTGGTAATAATGCAGGTCGGATCCGCAGATGCCGCCGGCCGCCATCCGCACGAGGACTTCCCCCGGGCCCGGTGCGGCGCCCGCGGCGGGAAGGGTGTCGATCCGCAGGTCGTGCGGGGCGTGGATGACGACGGCTTGCATGGACGGTCCTCTCGGCTGCGCCGCGGGACCCACTCGGTCCGCCGGCGCGCGGCGGGCCGATCATGCGGAGCGGAGCCCTTCCGTCAAGGCTCGCGAGGGACCGCTTCGACCCTCCGCCCGCCGGCGCTCTCAGGGCCGCACGGTATAGATGAGGTCCCCGGAGGCGACGTCGAAGGAGCCGGGCGGGCAGGACGTTCCCTCGGCCCGCCGTGCCTTCATCGCCGCCGTCAGCCTCGAAAGCGTGGCGGGCCGCGTCGCACGCGCCTCGAACAGGTCGAGCATGCCGCAGCGGCCGGCATGGACCGGGACGGCGAAGGCGATGACCCTGCCCTCGCCGGGGGTCTGGGCCTGGATGGTGGCGCGGCCGGCGGGATCGGGCACGTCGGCGAAGGCGCCGGGCCGCATGGCCAAGGGGACGCCGCCCGTGGCCCGGCGGGGCCCTTCGATCTCGGTCAGCGCTCCCCGTTCGTCCTGGTCGAACACGTAGAGCGCGCCGGAAATGGGGCTCGCAACGCGGAACGTGACGTTCGCGCCGCGCTTCAGCGTGACGCCGCCCGGCATGTCGATGACGACGCGCGGCTGTCCCGACGCCGCCGGGCCGATCGACCGCATCAGGATGCCGCCCGCCACGCCGGACGTCTGCACCTTGGGTTGTCCCGGACAACGCACGCGCTCGCGCTTGGCCTCGGCGCTCGTGGCGATGCCGCCGAAGGCGACTTCGACGCGGCCGGCATTGACCTCCACGCGCTCGCAACTGCGCAGGTGGACGATGGTCATGGAGGCCCCGCCGCCGAGTTCGAAACGCGCCGGCGCGTCGAGCGTCGTGAACGGCGCGACCGGAGGCGAGATCGTTCCCTTCACCGCCGTGACGGTCGCCAGGCCGAGTTCCTCGCCATCGGCCGCGTCTTGCGCGTTGGCGGCGTTGCCCCCGAGGGCAAGGCAGGCTGCAAGCAGAAGTGGCGCTACACTGTCGCGCATGTCGATTCCCCAGCCCCACCGCACCCGCGGCAGAGCACACGAGCCGGGCGGAACCCGCAAGAGGTCAGGCGCTTGAAGCGCCGCAGTGCCCCCATCCTTGCCGGGCTGGCGGCGGCGGTGCTGTGCGCCGCCGCACCCGGCGGTCTGGACCTGCCGAGGGTCGACGGGCTCGTCTCGGATGCCGGCACGTGGCTGCGCTGGCGGACAGGGCTGGCGCAGCCGCCGGCCACGTCCGTCGCCGTCGTTTCGGTCGACGCGCGATCGCTGGCATCGCGGGATCTGCGCGGCGTCCCGCGGCTGCTACTGGGTCCGGTCTGGGGGCAGGCGACACAGGCGCTGGTCGAGGCCGGGGCGAAGGCCGTGGTCTTCGACATCGTCTTCGCCACCTCGATGGACGACTGGATGCGCCGGCAGCGGCTGAACGCCGCCCCGGATCGCCCCTTCCTCCAGGTTTTGCAGGAGCAGCAGGACCGCATCGTCCTTGCGCGCACCGGGGGGACCGTCCCGGCGGTCCCGTTCCGTCTCGCCCTCGGCGCGGACGAGCATGCGGGCCGGCTGGGCCTCGCCGAGATCGAGGGAGACGAGGACGGCGTCGTTCGTCACGTCGTCCAGTCGGTGGCGGGCCCGGATGGTCCGCTGCCCACTCTCTCCGCTGCGGCAGCGGCGCTCGCCGGGCATCCGTCCTCCTTGCCGACGGTCCGGCCGCGGGTGGACGGGCCGCTGGAGCAGGCGATCCCGGTCATCCCGCTCGAGGCCGTCCGGGCCTGCCCGGCGGGGCCGGACGGAACGGCGAAGCTGGCGGGCCTCGTCCGGGACCGCGTCGTCTTCATCGGCACGACCTTGGCGGAGGAGGACCGGCGCTTCGCCGGCGATCGGTTCGTTTTGCCGATGTTGCCAGAACCCGCCCAGACCCCCGTCACCCCCTGTGCCGCCGGTCCCGCCGTCCCTTCGGCGCCGGCGACGGGCACCGTTCCAGCCGTGTTCCTGCACGCGGCCGCGACCGCCGCCCTGCTGGAGGGCAGGGGGCTCGTCGAGGCGTCGCCGTGGTCTCGCGCGGCGCTTGCGCTGGCGTCAGGCGCCGGCACGGCCGCACTCGCCGCCTCGGCCGGCCCCCTGCTGGTGGCGGCGGGCCTCCTCGCCGCGCTCGCGGGCCTCGCCCTTGTCGGAATGCTCGCGCCGCTGGCCTTCGTCGACCTGTCCGTGTCGGGGGCGATGGTCACCGCCGTGCTCGCCGCGGCGGTCACCTACGCCCTTCGGCTCCTCGTCACCGAGCGCCGCGAGCGTCACGTGCGCCGCGTGTTCGGCACCTATCTCGCACCGAAGGTGGTGGCCGAACTCGCGGAGCAGGACCAACTGCCTGCCCTCGGCGGCGAGACGCGCGAGCTGACCGTGCTCTTCTCCGACCTCGCCGGCTTCACCAGTCGCTCGGAGCGAATGACGCCGGAAGAGGCGATCGGCCTCGCCAATGCCTGCCTTGCCCACGTGGTGGAGGCGGTCGACGCCAGCGGCGGGTACGTCGACAAGTTCATCGGCGATGCCGTGATGGCCCTGTGGAACGCTCCGGCACCGCTCGCGGACCACCCGAGGCGCGCGCTCGAGGCGGCGCTGACCGCCATCGCCGGGCTCGCCCGGGCGGAGGAGGGCCGGGAACGGCCGATCCGGATGCGCATCGGGATCGAGTGCGGCGAGGCGGCCGTGGGCACGGTCGGCACGCCCGGCCGGCGGGCCTACACGGCCATCGGCGATACCGTGAACGTCGCCGCCCGCCTCGAACAGCTGTGCAAGAGCCTCGACGTGCCGATCCTGCTGGGGCCGGGGCTCGCCGCCCGCCTGCCGGCCGGTACGACGGTGCCCGTGGAGACCGTCCGCCTGGCGGGGCGGGAAACGGAGACGACCGTCTCGCTGCCAGCGGATCTCCTGCGCGACGTGCCGCCCGACCTGCTCGAATCCTACGCGGCCTGCCGGGCCGCGGCGGGCGCGAACCCGGCGCAGGCCGGCGCGGGGTTCGCGCGGATCGCCGGCGATCCCCGGGCGGGCCTCCTGCGCGGTCCCGCGCGTCGCCTCGCGGAGAGACTGTCGGGCGCAGCCTAGCCCCGGTGACGAGGTCTGCTAGGCTCGATGCCAGTCCAAAGCCGAGCCCGAGCTCGTTCCCTGCAAGGATCCGCGATGAAGCCTGCCCCGATCACGCCAGCGCCCGCCGATGCCGAGGCCCGCCGCGCCATCCGGCCCGTCGTCTGCTACCCCGTCGACACGCTGCCCGTGCCCGACATGGCGCTCTATCGGGCAGCGCGCGAGACGCTGCGGAGCGTGGGGGACGTGATCGTGCCGCCGCGGGAGGCCCGCTGCTTCCGCGTGCCGGCCGGCCACTTCTTCCGCATCCACAGCATCGAGGGGCCGCAGGTGGGAGACCTCAACCTGTGGTCCGCCACCGACCTCGGCGAGCGCTTCTACTCGGGCAAGACGCGGGCGCTGCACGGGACGCACCTGTCGACCGGCGACCGGATGTGGTCGTCGTTCCCATACCTGCGTCCGATGGCGACAATCACCCACGACACGCTGGACTGGTACGGCTTCGACGACTACGGCGGCGGCATCCACGACGTGATCGGCACGCGCTGCGACCCGTATACTCACAACCTGCTGTCCGGAGGCGGGCAGTACGACCACTGCTGCCACTCGAACCTCGTGCGGGCCCTCGTCGCGGAGACGGGCCTGCCGGTCACGGAAGCGGAGCGGCACGTGCACGACGTGCTCAACGTCTTCATGTGCACGGGCTTCACCCGCGACACCGGCCAGTACTTCATGAAGGCGAGCCCAGTGCGGCCTGGGGACTACCTGGAGTTCCTCGCCGAAATCGACCTGCTCGGCGCTCTCTCGACCTGTCCGGGGGGCGACTGCTCGAGCGAGCATTCGAGCGACGTGGCCGCCTGCCACCCGCTGCGGGTCGAGATCCTCGCGCCGGCACCGGGCGCGCTGGAGGGCTGGGCGCCGCCGGGGCCGAACGGCTACAGGGGCGGGCACGGCCTGCGCCGCTAGGCCGCACCTCCCGTCCGGAGCACTTGCCCAGGATCAAGGCGAGAACGCCTCGCGCGGCGCACGCTCTCTTCTATAGAGGAGAGAGGTGCGCCATGCCGGCAATCCGTCCTGAACACGCCGACGCGCGTCCCCTTTGGCCCCAGCACCACCGGGCGATGGAGCGGCTCGAGCTCTTCGCGGACGCGGTGGAGCGGCTCGGCCTCGACGTGACCTGCCTCGATACGGCAGCGGCGAGTCGTGCCTGTCTCACCTGCGGGCAGGATGCGACCTGCCGCCTCTGGATGGCCAGCGGAGCCGGCGGTCTTCCGCCGGGATGCGCGAACGGGAGGCGGTTTCAGGTCGGCCTCGGCCGGAAGATCGGCTCCGGCGGGCATGGCCGATCCGCAGAAATGCCAATGGACGACGTCCGGGTGCCGGCCTAATTTGGAATCGTTCCAAACAGAGGCACCCCCGACATGCTTCCTCGCTTCTCGTGGCCCGGTTCGGGAAAGCGGCGCTTCTCCGAACTCTCCGAACAGGAGATCCTCGCCCTCGCGATTTCCTCCGAGGAAGAGGACGGTCGCATCTACGCGACCTATGCCTCCCACCTGCGCAAGGACTACCCGGCGTCGGCCGCCGTCTTCGACGGCATGGCCGCTGAGGAGGACACGCATCGCCAGCGGCTGATCGAGGCCTACCGCCGCCGCTTCGGCGAACTCATCATCCCCATCCGGCGCGAGCACGTGGCGGACTTCTACGCCCGCAAGCCGATCTGGCTCGTCGAGACCCTCGGTCTGGACAAGATCAGATCAGAGGCGGCCGACATGGAGCGCGAGGCGCACGACTTCTACGTCGCCGCCGCCGGGCGCACCACGGACGCCGAGACACGCAAGCTGCTCGGCGACCTCGCGATGGCCGAGAGCCACCACGAGGCGGAGGCGAACCGGCTGTCGTCCGAACTGGTCGCCGGCGAGGAGAAGGAGGAGGAGGACGCCGCCTCCCGCCGCCAGTTCATCCTCACCTGGGTCCAGCCGGGCCTGGCCGGCCTCATGGACGGCTCGGTCTCGACGCTGGCACCGATCTTCGCCACGGCGTTCGCCACGCAGGATCCCTGGACCACGTTCCTCGTCGGCCTGTCCGCCTCCGTCGGCGCCGGCATCTCGATGGGCTTCACCGAGGCGGCGCACGACGACGGCAAGCTCTCGGGACGCGGATCGCCATGGAAACGCGGACTCGCCTCCGGCGTCATGACGGCGCTCGGCGGGCTCGGCCACGCGCTGCCCTACCTCATTCCGCACTTCTGGACGGCCACGGCGCTCGCGCTCGTCATCGTCTTCATCGAGCTGTGGGCCATCGTCTGGATCCAGAACCGCTTCATGGAAACGCCCTTCCTGCGCGCGGCATTCCAGGTCGTCCTGGGCGGCGGCCTCGTGCTGGCGGCCGGCATCCTCATCGGAGGCGCATGATGAAGGGCAGGGTGGCTTTCGCCTTCGTTGCCGCGCTCACCGTTCCCGTGTCAGCGGCCTTCGCGCAGAAGCGATCCGCCTTGCCCCCCGCACCGCCGAACGTCGAGGCCTGCGCGCCCTGCCACGGGCTCGACGGGATCGCGAAGGACGTCGAGGTGCCGCACCTCGCCGGGCAGAACGTCGTCTATCTCTACAACCAGTTGCGCGCATTCCGGACGGGAAAGCGCCCGCACAAGGAGATGCGCTACATGTCCAGGCATCTCTCGGAGGCGGAGATGGAGGCGCTGGCAGACTACTACGCGGCACTCCCGCGGGAATGATCAGGCGGCGTCGGCCGCCGTCTCGACGTGGTAGGGGGATGCCGCGGCGCGCGTCCGCAACAGGGCGGCCTGCAGCGGCTCCAGCGACGCCGGCCGATCCTCGGCAAGATCGTTCCGGATCCGCGCCGCCGCCTCGGCGATGGCGCGGTATCCCACGGTCTGCGCCGATCCCTTGAGGGCGTGAACGGCCCGGTCGAGGGCCTGCCGGTCGTCCGCCACCAGCGCCTCCGTCATGGTGTCCACGAGGCGGGCGGCGTCGGTCCAGAAGCTGTCGACGACGACCGCCATCATCTCCCCGCCCAGTTCGTCCGTCATCGCCTCGATCTGCTGGCGGTCGAAGATTCCGTCCGTGATCATGGTGTCTCCCTCCGGCCGGGCGTCTGCCGCCGGCGTGGCGGACCGCCCCGCGACCCAGCGCGCGAGAACGGCCTCGATCTTGGTGCGGTTCACCGGCTTGGCGACGAAATCGTTCATGCCGGCGGCGAGGCAGTTGTCCCGGTCGGAGACGAAGGCATTCGCCGTCAGCGCGACGATCGGAACGTCGGCAATCCCCAGTTCGCGGATGCGCCGCGTCGCGCCGAGCCCGTCCAGGTTCGGCATCTGCATGTCCATCAGGATCAGGTCGTAGGGCTTGCGCCCGGCCATCGCCACGGCCTCGAGCCCGTCGCAGGCGCAGTCGACGACGGCACCCAGGCGCTCGAGGAGGGCCTGCGCGACGTGTCGGTTGGTGACGTTGTCTTCCACAACCAGTACGCGCGCGCCCGGAGCCGGCGCGGGCGCCGGCTGGGTGGCCGCCGCCTGCGCGGCCCGCCCCGGCGTGATCCCCTCGACCGGGACGTCGAGCGTGAACGTGCTCCCCTGGCCGGGCGTGCTTTCGACGCCGATCTCGCCGCCCATCGCGCCGGCGATGCGCTGGCAGATGGCGAGGCCGAGGCCGCTGCCGCCGAAGCGCCGCGTGATGCTGGCATCGGCCTGGCTGAACTGCTGGAAGAGCCGGCCCATCGCGTCGGCAGGAATGCCGATGCCGGTGTCGGAGACGCTGACGACGAGGCGGGGCCGCCCGTCCGGACCGCTCGCGGCTCGAGCGTGGACCGTGACATTGCCCACGTCGGTGAACTTCACGGCGTTGGCTAGGAGGTTGACGACCACCTGGCGGATGCGGGCCTTGTCGCCCGTCACCACGACGGGGTCGCAGCCGACGACGAGGGACAGGCCCTTCTCCCGGACTCGGTCGGCGACGATGCGCACGGCCCCGTCGACGGCCTCGGAGAGCTCGAAGGGCACGCTGTCGAGGTCGATGGAGCCGCTTTCGAGCTTCGAGTAGTCGAGGATGTCGTCGATGAGGGCCAGAAGCGCGTCGGAGCACTCCCGGATCGACTCGATCCGCCGGCGCTGCTGGGGGGCGAGGTCCGGATCGTCGAGGAGGTCGACCATCCCCACGATGCCGTTCAGCGGCGTGCGAATCTCGTGGCTCATGGCCGCGAGGAAGGACGACTTGGCCCGGTTTCCCGCCTCGGCGAGCTTTGCGGCCTGCTCGTAGCGCCGGCTGAGCTCGCGCAGTTCCCGCTGGGACTTCTTGATCTCGTGAAGCTGGCGCCAGAGGAGCACGATCACGCCGGCGAGCGTCAGCGTGAGGCCGGCCACCGCGACGCCGAGTTGGAAATAGAGCTGACGCGTCCGCTCCCGCTCCTCGACCAGCAGGGCGGCCTTCCGCTCGTTGGCGGTCATGAGGAGCCGCTCGGTGACCTCGCGCAACCGGGACAGTCGGCTGACGATCCCCGCGGCGCTGTCGTCCGAGATCTGCGCCGCGCCCACGAGAGCGTCGAAGGACGGCGCCAGGTCGACGATCTGGGACCGGGCCTTGCCGACGAGGTCCGCGAGTTCCGCGGATGCGCCGAACTTGCGGCCGTAGTCTCCCTGCATCAGCATCCCGATCCGGCTGTAGAGGATGTCGAAGCGGGTCGTGACGGCGTCGACTGCCTTCTCGCCGGGCGTCGCTCGGGCGGCCTGGAGTTCTGCGCCGAGGCGCACCACCTCGCGGTCGAGCTGGTAGCTCGCCCAGATCGCGTCCTCCCGCACCGATTGCGCGACGATGGTGTTGCGCTCGTCGATGGCGAGGAAGGACACGGCCACGAGGACGAGCATCGCGACGCTGGCCATGACCAGCGCCGGCATGCCCAAGACGCGGCGGCGGGCGGGGGACCCCTGCGCGTCCATCGTCGTTCCTCCGGGCCTCGGGCGGGGGTCAGCGGACCTCGATCGACTTCACCTGCCAGACCGACCGGTTGAAGTACTTCTCGTTGAACAGCGAGGCGTCCGCGTCGAAGGGGTAGATCACGAAGAGGGGGCCCTTCTCGCGCACGGACATCGGCTTTCCGTCGAGCTTCGTGGCGAGGATCACCGGCCACTTCTTGAAGTCCTCGACCGGGATCTCGGCGGCATAGTCGTTCAGCGCGACGATGCGCAGCGTCTGCCCGCGGGCACCCACGGCGTCGAGGATCGCGGAACCGAGCGGGCCCTCGAACGTGGTCTTGGTGGTGTACCAGGGAGTGTTCACCGCGGTGACGCGGCCGGGAAGCTTCTCGAGCATCCCGATGTCGAAGACGGCGCCTTCCGGCGCGTTCTTGACCTCGATGGCGCCGGAGACCGTGAGCACCACCTTGCCCTCGGGGCGAGGCAGGCCATCGGCGCGGGCGGGCGCCACGGTGAGGACGAAGGCCGCGACGGCGGCGGCGAAGGCGGTCTTGAGCATGTCTGCGCTCCAAATCACCGGGCCATTCTCCCCCCGGGGGGCCGGGAGCCCACGGTGAAACTAACGGTTGCAATGACCTCACCTTGCACCGGGAGCCATGAAAATTCCGGCGACGAAATCGCTTCAAATTGTTCGCATCGAAGCGTTATCGCGTCGAAACGCCAGCCCGTCCCATCACGGAAGCCCGTCGGTAGTTATCCGACCCCGATTCACACGTGCGTTTTCAGGGGTTGTTGAGACTTGGCGGCGTTGATGGGTGCACGGTGTGCGTGGCCTGCGCACGCCGGGTCTGCCTCAAAGGCGAGCTGTCGGACCACCCCCCGAACCCGCACGCGCTCGTCGTCGAACGGCCCTGGCCGGATTGCGAAACCGCGGTGCCCTGTCCCTCCGGCGGAACCACGCGATGATGATCCTCCCCCGAAAGCCGGTCGCGCCGTTGTCGCGCCGCCACGTCGCAAGTCTCTCCCTGTCCTACGAGCAGAGCCCCTGCCACGCGATCATGCCGACCCTCGTCGTCGAGCCCGACGGGGCCGTTGCCGATGCCCTGACGGCCTCCCTCGGCACCCTCGGGATCGGGGACGTCGACATCGTCGGCACCCTCGAGGACGCGCTGCGCCGGATCGGCGAGCGGGAGTACAGCATCATCGTCGTGCGCCACGACGCGGGACCGCGCGCCCTCGTGGACCTCTTCGTCACGATGGCGGCGTCGCTCCACGGCGAGGGCAATCCGGCGATGGTCGTGACCGGCGCGGGCTCGTCCAGCGAGCACTGGCTGCCCGTACCCGTCGAATGGCTTCCGGAGCCGCGCCGGCCCGAGGAGGCGAGGGCGGCCGTCCGCCGCGCCGTTGCCGCTGCAGGCACGTCCTGCGGCTCCGCACCGTACTGCCGCCGCCGGACCTGTCCGCTGCTCCCGTCCGCAGCCTGAGGCGAACCGGTCGCGCCCGCTTGCGCAACCGGGACGGTTCAATTATCGATATCGATAATGAGCCGCGCCGTACCCCTGCTGCGTCCACGCGACGCCATCTACGCGACCCTCAAGCGGCGCATCCTGCTCAATGAGCTCGAGCCGGAGACCGTCCTCACCGAACTGGGCGTCGCCCAGGAGCTGGGCTGCAGCCAGGGCACCGTGCGCGAGGCCCTGCTGCGTCTCCAGGAGGACGGGCTCGTCCTGCGCTCGGGGCGCCGCGGCACCACCGTCACCCCGCTCGACGAGGACGAGGCCGCCGAGGTCCTCGCCCTGCGCCGCCGGCTGGAGGCGAGGGGCGCGCTGCGCGCCGCGGCCAACCGCACGCCCGAGGACGTGACGCGCCTGCGCAGGCTGCTCGCGGCCATGGAGCGGGCCGCGGGCCAGGGCGACGAGTACGCGCTCATCGAACTCGACACGGAGTTTCACCTGGCCATCTTCCAGATGGCCGGGCTCCGGGCGCTGGAGCAGATCCTGCAGCGCTGCATCCTTCATTCTCATCGCCAGAAGCTCTGGGAGCCTCGCCACCGCCGCCCGCTCGAGCGCACGGCGGCGCGCCATCGCCCGATCATCGACGCGCTGGAGGCCGGCGGACAGCCGCTCGCCGACGCCCTCGTCCACCACATCGACACCATCGTCGACGTCGCTCCAGAGCCTGACGCGCCATGACAGCCTTCATCGACCCGCACCAGTCCGCCATCCTCGACGCCATGCGCGCCCAGCCGGGCGTCGACCTCAAGACGCTGCCCATCGCCGAGGCGCGGGCCACGTTCGAGGCGAACCAGCGGCCATGGGTGCACTGTCCCGTGCCCGCGGGACCGGTCGAGGAGTTCCAGATCCCCACGCCGGCGGGCCCCATGCGGGGGCGGCTCTACTGGCCGGAGGGACGCGGGGAGGGGGGGCACGAACCCATCCCGCTCGTCGTCTTCGCGCATGGGGGAGGCTGGACCTTCGGGTCGGTCGATACGCATGGCGGGACGATGCAGACGCTGGCCGCCTTCTCCGGCTGCGCGGTGCTCGGAATGGACTACCGCCTCGCGCCGGAGCATCCGTTCCCCGCCCCGCTCGAGGACGTGCTCGCCGCCGTCGCCTTCGCTCGCGCGGGAGGCCTCGGCGCCGGCATTGACGCCTCGCGCATGGCACTGGCCGGGGACAGCGCCGGAGCGAACCTCTCGCTCGGCGCGATGCTGGCGCTTCGGGATGCCCGGTTGCCGGTCCCGCAGACGGCAACGCTCTTCTACGGCTGCTTCGGCCCCGTGTTCGACACCGCCAGCCATCGCGCGTTCGGCGATGGCACCTACCTGCTGTCGACGGTCAACATGCAGTGGTACTGGCGCAATTTCGTGCGGGAGGAGGGGCTCGCCGCGCCCCATCCGCATGCCGCGCCCCTGACGGCGGACCTCGCCGGCCTGCCGCCGCTCTACCTGAACGCGGCCGGCCTCGACCCGCTCCTCGACGACACGCTCATCATGTGCGAGCGCCTGTCCCACGCCGGTGTCCGGAACCGCTTCGACCTGTGGCCGGGCGTCGTGCACGGCTTCCTGCGTCTCGCCCGCGAATTGCCGGCCGCCGTGCACGCCCTGCGCGCGGCGGGCGACCACCTTCGCCAGACCCTCAACGACAACAATTGAACGGAGGAAACCGATGAAACGCAGAACATTCCTGCAGCTGGCCGGCGCCAGCGCGCTCGCCCCGGCCCTCGCGCGTCCGGCCCTCGCGCAGCAGGCGACGGTGCGCTGGTGGTACCACTACGACAACCCCCAGAACACGCCGGCCGAGCTCATCGCGAAGTTCGAGAAGGAGAACCCCGGCATCAAGATCCAGGCCGAGGCGATCCCGTGGGGCGGCGGCAACGACTACGCCACGCGCATGTTCGCCGCCGTCGTCGCCGGCAACGCGCCGGACTGCGCGCAGGTGAAGCTCAACAACATGGCGCGGCTCCTCGAGATGGACGCGCTCGCCCCGCTCGACGACTACCTCAAGGGCTGGGCGGGTCGCGCCGACATCGCCGACAGCGTGTGGACGCTCAACCGCTCCGCCAACGGGAAGCAGTACTACCTGCCGCTGCACTACGTTGTGCTCTACCTCTACTACCGGCCCGACCTGTTCCAGGCCGCCGGCCTGCAGCCGCCCAAGACCTTCGACGAGTTCCTCGCGGCAGCCAAGGCGCTCACCAAGGGTGACGTCTACGGCTTCGGCATGCGCGGCGGCGGCGGCGGCCAGGACAACTGGGGCGCCTTCGTGCTCGGCGGCGGGGCGAGTTTCGCCAAGGGCGGCATGGTCAGCGAGAAGGCGCTCGCCGCCAACCGCTGGTACGTGGCGCTCGCCCGCGAGCACAAGGTGGTGCCGCCTTCGGCGCCGGCCGACGGCTTCCGCCAGATCGTCGACGGCTTCAAGGCCGGCCGCTCGGGCATGATCATCCACCACATCGGCTCGTCGAACGAGATGGTGCAGGCGCTCGGCGACAAGGTGTCGGCGGTCCCGGTGCCAACCTCGCCCGGCAACAAGGGCTGGACGCAGTTCGGCGACGAGTCGAACGCCATCTTCGCCCAGTCGAAGAACAAGGACGCCGCCTTCAAGTGGATCTCGTTCCTCTCGACGGGCGAGAACAACGCGGCGCAGGCGAAGCTCTCGGGCCAGCTGCCGATCTGCACCTCGGCCGCAGCGACGTGGAACGGCCACCAGAAGCGCTTCGTCGACGCATCGGTCGCCTCGCTGCCGATCGCGGGCGTCCTGCCCGACAGCCCGAAGACGGCGGACTTCGCCGGCACGGTCTGGCCGCAGAACATGCAGCGGGCCCTGCTCGGGCAGATCTCGCCCGACGACATGATGCAGGCGATCGAGAAGCTCTACCACGGCTGACACCCGCGGACCGGCCCGGCGCCCGCAGGGGCGCCGGGCCCGGCCATCGCTTTCACACGGCACCATGACCCGTTCGACACCGGCCGGGACCGCGCTGCGCGAGTCCCTGACACCCTACCTTTTCCTGCTGCCGGCGATGGCCGTGACGCTGGCGGTCGTGCTCGTGCCTGTGGCGCAGACGCTGTGGATGAGCCTGCACGACTACGTGCTCTTCCGTCCGCGCAACGTGCCGTTCATCGGGCTCGGCAACTTCGCGCGTCTCCTGAAGGACGAGGTGTTCTGGATCTCGCTGGTCAACTCCGCGTGGTGGATCGGGCTCGTTGTCGGCCTGCAGTTCGCGCTGGGGTTGGTCACGGCGCTCCTGCTCAACCAGAGCTTCTGGTGGCGCGGAGTGGCCCGGGCGCTGATCATCATCCCCTGGGCGCTGCCGAGCGTGATCATCGGCCTGACCTGGACGTGGATGTACGACTTCAATGTCGGTGTGCTGAACGACCTGCTGCTGCGCGCGGGGATCGTCGAGAAGCCAGTCGCCTGGCTTGCCCAGCCGGACACGGCCTTCTACGCCATCGTGCTGGCGCTCATCTGGCAGGGGTTCCCGTTCTTCGCGGTCACCATCCTCGCCGGCCTGCAGACCATCCCGGACGAGTTGATCGAGGCGGCGGAGATCGACGGGGCGACGCGCTTCCAGCGGCTGCGCTCCGTCATCCTCCCGTCCATCGCCGGCGTCATCGCCACCGCGCTCCTGCTACGCACGATCTGGGTGGCGAACTCGCTCGACGTCATCCTCGTCATGACCGGCGGGGGCCCGGGCTACGCCACGCACACGCTGCCGCTCTACGCCTTCCTCAAGGCCTACAGCGGCATGGAGTTCGGCTACGGTTCGGCGCTCGCGCTGGTGCTGACGGCGCTGCTGCTCGCGGTGGTGTTCGTCTACGTCCGCCGGCAGGCGCGGGAGCTCGGGCGATGATCGACCGCCGCTCCGCCGCCCGCCGCTTCGTCGAGGTGGAGATCCCGGTCCTCCTGATCGTGATCTTCGCCATTGGGCCCTATGCCTGGATGATGCTGACCTCGCTGAAGAGCGATGCCGACATCGCCGCATGGCCGGTGCGGTACCTGCCGACGGCCGTGACCTTCCAGCACTACGCCATGCTGCTGGAGCGCACGTCCTTCGCGGGCAACCTGCTCAACAGCATGATCGTGGCGACCGGAGCCTGCCTGCTCGGGCTCGGCGTGAGCCTGCCAGCCGCCTACGCCTTCTCCCGCTTCCGGTTTCCCGGCCGGAGGGTGCTGATGACGCAGTTCCTCGTCATCAACATGTTCCCGATCGTCCTGATCATCATCCCGCTCTTCGTGCTGATGCGGCAGTTCGGCCTGCTCGACACCGTCATCGGCATCGTGCTCGGCCACTCGACCTTCGCGATCCCGTTCTCGATCTGGATGCTCACGAGCTACATGAACGCCATTCCGGGCGAACTGGACGAGGCGGCGCGCATCGACGGGGCGAGCCGGCTGCAGACACTGCGGCTCGTGCTGCTGCCCGTCATCATGCCGGGCATCGTGACCACGGGCATCTACATCTTCGTGACGTCGTGGAACGAGTACCTCTTCGCGATGATGCTGTCGGGGCAGAACGTCCGGACGGTCACGGTCGCCCTGCAGCTTTTCATCGGCGAGTTCACGGTGCAGTGGGGCCTTCTCACGGCCGGCGGCACGCTGATCGCCATCCCCGTCACCATCCTCT
The DNA here is from genome assembly GCF_054612375.1 of Alsobacter sp. R-9. Lineage (NCBI taxonomy): Bacteria > Pseudomonadati > Pseudomonadota > Alphaproteobacteria > Hyphomicrobiales > Alsobacteraceae > Alsobacter > Alsobacter sp. R-9. The sequence goes on from NZ_JBTSWJ010000026.1 coordinate 23,075, forward strand.
TCCTCCTCGTCCAGAAGCGGCTCGTGAGCGGTCTCACGTCCGGCGCGGTGAAATCATGACAAGACCCAATCCCATCGGCGTCATCTCGATGTTCTACGCCCGGCCCTTCGGCCGAGAGCACTTCCCGACCTTCGCGCGCATGAAGGCGGCCGGGTGCGACTTCGTGGAGCTGCTGGTGCCCGAGCCGGGCGAACTCGACCTTGCAGAGACGCGCGCGGTGCTCGCCGACCACGGTCTCGGTGTCGTGCTCGCCGCCCGGGTGAACCTCGCCCGCGACCTCGCGAGCGTTGACGCCGCCGCGGCGGAAGCCGGCGCTTCGTATCTCGAGAGCTGCGCCGACATCGCTGCAGAACTCGGTGCCTCCATCGTCGGCGGCCCGCTCTACGGCGCTCCGCTGGTGTTCGCCGGACGGCCGCCGGCCCCCGTCGGGGAGGACGAGCGCCGCCGCCGCATCGACCAGATCGTGGCCGGTCTTCGGCGCGCCGGGCGGCATGCCGCCGACAAGGGCGTCGTCTTCGGCATCGAGCCGCTGAACCGCTTCGAGACCGACATCGCCAACACGACCGGGCACGGGTTGGCGCTGGCGGAGGCGGTCGACCTGCCGAGCGTCGGGGTCATGCTCGACACGTTCCACATGAACATGGAGGACCCCGACATCCCCGCCGCCATCCGGCGCGCCGGGCCGCGGGTCGTCCATTTCCAGGCCAACGAGAACCACCGTGGCTTCATCGGCTCCGGGCACATCGACTGGCCGGCCGTCGCCCGCGCGCTGCACGACATCGGCTACAGGGGCCCGATCACGCTCGAGCCGTTCCGCCGGGACGACGAGCGCCCCGGCGTGCCGCTGGCCCAGTGGCGCGCGCCGCAGAAGGACGAGGACGGCGAACTGGCCGCCAGCATCGCCGCCCTCGACGCGGCGCTGCGCTTCGCCGGCCGGCGCTGAGGGGAGGGGACATGACCACGCGCATCGCCTGGATCGGCTGCGGCACCCACGCCAACGAGATGCTGCTGCCGCAGCTGACGCGCCTCGACGTCGAGATCGCCGCGATCTGCGACACGGACGCCGACCGCCTCGGCCGCACGGCCCGGCGCTTCGGGGTCCCCGAACAGGGCCGCACCCGCGACTGGCAGGCGGCGCTCGCGACGCCGGGCATCGAGGCCGTCGCCGTCGCGGCCGGCCCGGCCGCACATGCCGAGATCGGCAAGGCCGCGCTGGCGCGGGGGCTCGCCGTCTTCGTCGAGAAGCCGCCTGCCGCGACCGCCGCCGAGGCCGAGAGCCTCGCCGCCGCGGCCAGGGCCGCCGGCCGGCCCGTGGTGCTGGGCTTCATGAAGCGCTACTCGACGGCGAACCGGATCGCCGCCAACGTCATCCACGCGCCCGCCTTCGGCACGCCGGCGAGCTTCTTCGGCCAGTACATGACGGCGCCGACCTACTTCGAGAAGGATCCGGACTACACCGGCTTCTACCTCCACCACTGCGTGCACTACCTCGATCTGGTGCCCTTCCTGATGGGTCCCGTGGCGGACCTCGGCGTGCGCGCGCACGAACTCGCGCCGGGCAAGCTGGTGCTGCATGTCGACTTCCGCTTCGAGAGCGGCGCGGTGGGGACGCTGGTGGTCGGGACCAACCAGTCGCGCGGCACGCCGATGGAGTGGTGGCAGGTGATGGCCGACCACCAGCGGGTCGAGGTGCGCAACGTCCACGAAGTTCGCCACGTCCGCGCCCCGCCGTTCAAGGTCGGCCGGCCCGACGCGACGCTGGCCGACGGCGAGGACACGCTCGTTTGGGAGCCGAACCACACGGTGGCCGCCAACGAGGACCACAAGGGCTATCACGCGCTGATGGCCGCCTTCCTCGCCGCCGTGCAGGGCGAGCCCGTGCGCGTGCCGGATGCCGCCGACGGCGCCCGGGCCATGAGCCTGCTGGAGCGGATGATCGCCGGCGCCGAGGCCGGCCGGCGCCGTTGAGGTCGCAGGCCGCCCGTGGCCGGGAAAGGGGAACCGCGGCGACGCGGTTCCCTCCCGGGCGGCTCAGACGCCGAGCGTTCCGGCCTTGGCGGCCGCGTAGCGCTCGCCGACCTTCTGCCAGTTCACCACGGCCCACCACGCCTTGAGGTAGTCCGCGCGGCGGTTCTGATACTTCAGGTAGTAGGCGTGCTCCCACACGTCGTTGCCGAGCAGCACCATCTGCTTGTCCATGAGCGGGTTGTCCTGGCCCGGCTTGGTGACGATGGCGAGCTTTCCGTCCTTGTCGACGGTGACGAACACCCAGCCCGACCCGAAGACGCGAAGGCCGGCCGCCTCGAAGTCCGCCTTGAACTTGTCGAAGCCGCCGAGGTCGCGAGTGATCGCATCCGCCACGGGGCCGGTGGGCATTCCGCCGGCGCTGGGGCCCATGATCTCCCAGAACATGGTGTGGTTGGCGTGCCCGCCGCCCGCGTTGCGCACTGCGGTGCGGATGCCCTCGGGCAGTTCGCCGAGCTTGCCGATGAGGTCGTTCAGCGGCATCTGCGCCACGACGCCGTTGTCCTTGGCGACCGTGTTGAGCGCCGTCACGAACGCCTGGTGGTGGCGGGTGTAGTGGATGTCCATCGTCATGGCGTCGATGCTCGGCTCCAGCGCCGCCGCCTCGTAGGCACGCCTCGGCAGCGAGAACGGCCCTGAAGGCGTGGCCGGCGCGGCCGCCTGCGCCCAGACGCGCGGGGCGGCGAGGAGCGTGGCAGCGGCGGCGCCGGCGCCGATGAGCGAGCGGCGCGACAGGATCGTGGTCATGCGGTTCTCCTTGGGGGACGGGAGCGTCCAGTGGTCATACGCCCAGCATACCCGGCAGGTGGGCCCGCGGATGCACGCGACGTCGCGGAAATCGTGCTTCCGCCGAAACCGGCGAAGGGTGCACACTCGGTGGCCGGGTGCCGGACAATTCGGATCCGGCGAAGCGTCGAGTGGAACCTTCCTTGACCCTCGCGCGATCCTAGCGCAGCGGGGGGCGATGCGGAGATCGAGCGATGCGCATTCTGATAGCCCTGCTGGCCATGACGGGCAGCGCCGCTGCCCATAGCTGGTACGACCAGACCTGCTGCTCCGACCAGGACTGCCATCCGATCCAGGCCTACGAGGTGCAGGCGACCCCCCTTGGATACAAGGTCTATGGAACCGTGGTGCCCTACGGGAACGCACGCATCAGCCTCGACCGCGACTACCACATCTGCGTGTACGCCGGGCAGGTTCGCTGCTTCTACGCGCCGCCGACCATGTACTGATCGCGGAACCGAGTTCGCGGTGTGGCGTTCGGCGGGCATCACAGTCCGTTCGGGAGACACGCCATGCACGCCCAGGCCATGATCAGCACGCACCCGCACGTCCGCGGATCGACCAACGCCGCCCTCATCCAGGCGATCGAGGAATGCTACGCCTGCGCGCAGGCCTGCACCTCCTGCGCCGATGCCTGCATCGGCGAGGAGAGCGTGCGCGAACTGGTGCAGTGCATTCGGCTCAACCTCGACTGTGCCGACGTGTGCCTCGCCACGGGCGCGACGGGGACGCGGCGCAGCGGCAGCAACGAGGAACTGATCCGGCGCATGCTGGATGCCTGCGCGGTCGCGTGCCGGCTCTGCGCAGCGGAGTGCGAGAGCCATGCCGGGCACCACGAGCATTGCCGCATCTGTGGCGAAAGCTGCCGCCGCTGCGAGAACGCCTGCCGGGAGGCGCTGCGCAGCTTCCACTGATCAGGCGGCTTCGGTCTCGGCGTCGATCCGCAGGCCGATCCGGCAGACGACCCCCTCGGGCCTGAACTCGAGGGCGGCTCTGCCGGCGGAACCGAGCGCGCGGGCGATCAGCCGGGAACCGAAGCCGGAAGACGGTGCCGGCTCCACGACCGGCGGTCCCCCGGCCTCCGTCCACACGAGGTCGATGGAAGCGCCGCCTGGCGTCGCCGGCGCCACCGTCCATTCGATCGAGATCGTGCCTTCGGGGCGGGTGAGCGCGCCGTGCTTGAGGGCGTTGGTCGCGAGCTCGTGCAGCACCATCGTCATGCCCAGTGCTTCCCGCGACGGCAGGATGCAGTCCCGGCCGCGCAGCCGGACGCGGCGGTCGAAATCGGGGCACAACGGGCGAAGGACGCTCTCGATCACGCGGAAGAGGGAGGCGCTGTCCCAGTCCGAGCGGGTCAGCGCATCCTGCATCCGCCCGAGGGCCGACAGGCGGGAAAGGTAGCCGGGGAGCAGGTCGCGACCGGGCGTGGGGCGGTTCATCGTCGACATGGCCAGCGCCTGTGCCGTCGTCAGGGCGTTCTTCACGCGGTGGGCCAGTTCGCGGGCAAGCAGTTCCCTGTCCGCCTGGGCGCGATCGATCTCGTCCATCATGCTGTCGAGCTGCGAACCCAGTTCGCCGATCTCCCCGGATTCAGGCGACAGGCCCGTCCGGGCCATGCCGTCTCCGGCCCTCCTGCGCGCGAGGACACGCGTCAGGTTCTCCAGCGGCCGGACGAAGATCCGGCTGCCGACGAGCCAGACGACCCCGAGGGTGCACAGGGCTCCGAGGGCGATCAGGAGCGCTCCGAATTGCGCCGCCCGCGACACCGTCTCGTAGCTCGCTTCGGACGAGAGGCCGGCACTGACGTAGAAGCCGCCCGGCCTTGTGGTCGCGGGCACATAGCCCAGCACGCGCCGCGTGCCGTCCTGGCTCATCACCTCCTCGACGCCGGGACGCTCGGCCGTGACGAAGCGCAGGAAACCGTCTGGGATCCGCGTCCCGACGAAGCGCTCGGACAGCGGGGTCCGGGCGATGATCCTGCCGGTCCGGTCGGCGATCGTCAGGGATCCGCCCGGCGGGACGCCGCGCTCGCGCATCCGGTCGTTGAACCAGTTCAGGTCGAGCGCCGCGACGAGGACCCCTTCCGCCGCACCCGTGCGGCCAGGGATGGCCAGTGCGAGGGGCATCAGGTCGCGCCCGGTGGCCCGCCCCGCGGTCGCCTCGCCGACGACCACGCCGTCCTCGGCGAGCGCACGCGTGAAGTACGAGCGGTCGTCGAAGCGCAGGTTGGACGACGGCATGCCGATCGAACTGCAGACCCAGCGCCCGTCGGCCGAGAGGACTGCGAGGCCGACAAGGTGCGGAAGGTGGGGCGACAGATCACCGAGGAACGTCCTGCAGCCCTCCGGTTCCCGGTCCCGGATCACGGGGACGCGCGACACCGCGAGCATCAGGCTCTCGATGCCGGCCACGATGCTCGCGATCTCGGAGGCCGCCTGCTGGGCGCTGCGCATCGCGAGGTCCGAGACCTCGGCGCGGCGTGAGGCCGTGATCCCGATGGAGGTGTAGGCAACCGCGGCGAACCCCGGCAACAGTGCGACGAGCGCGACGACCATCAGCCGCGTTCGCAGGGAAGCGGCACGACCTGTCAGGACACGTCGCACTCCCATCCACCGATTCCGCCAGACGCCGGGACCCAGTTCCCAACCCGCTTCACATTACGCGGCTGGCCCCAAAAGAACAACCAAACGAGAAATTTACGGCGAAACGCTCAGCTTTCGCTCGAGCTTCAGCGGAGCCGTTCACCGGCAAAGCCCGCGCCACAGTGCGCCCACCGCCCCGCCTTAGTCTCGCCCGGAACCCGGTCCAGCCTCGGTTCGGGTCGATGGTCTGCCTTTACCGATCGTTAGCGATATTCAGTGGTCAATCGGGACGAGGACGCGCCGCCGCAGTAGCAAAAAAAGGCACGCAAGTGCCGCATGCCGAGGAATCCCCCGATGCTGCATGCCGGAAGGGTGAGACGAGTGTCGGTCAGTTCGTACGACGACAGGACGCTGTCCAGTTCGGGGAAGATCTCCGTTCCCATCGGACTCGTCCGGTTCGTCATCGTTCTGGCGAGCGCCGCGGTGTCGCTGGGCACCTTCTACATGCTCTGGCGAGGCCTCTCGCTCCTCGCGGGCTGATCAGCCCTCGTCGCGCGGGGCTCGTCCGAGGACGCCGCGCTGGGGATCGTAACCCCACACCGCCACGAGGAACGCCGCGCCGGCGAAGGACGCCGTGAGCAGCACCGACGTCCAAGCCACCTGCCCGTAGAGCGCGTAGCGCACCATCTCGACGACATGCGTGAACGGGTTGGCCTGTGCCGCCCACACGATCCAGTCCTGTCCGCTCTCGCGCAGGCGCCAGAGCGGGAACAGCGCGGTGGAGAAGAAGAAGGCGGGAAAGATCACGAAGTTCATCGTGCCCGCGAAGTTCTCCAGCCGTCGCACGTGAACCGAAAGCACCAGCCCGAGGGCGGCGAGACAGAAGCCGCCGAGGAGCAATGCCGGCAGGACCGTGACGGCCGCCAGCGACGGCATCTCCACCTGGAAGAGCAGCGCGACGGCAATGAAGGCGTATCCCTGCAGGGTGGCGAGCAGCGTCCCCGCCAGCAGCTTGGAGAACAGCAGCCACCAGCGCGGGAGCGGGGCCGTCAGGAGGAGGCGGAGGGTGCCGACCTCCCGGTCGAACACGAGCGCAAGCGACGATTGCATTCCCTGGAACAGCAGGACCATGCCGAGCAGGCCGGGCATGATGTAGACGTCGTAGCGGACGTAGGTGTCGTAGGGCTCCATGATGCTGACGCCCAGCACGTCGTGGAAGCCGGCGGAGAACACGACCAGCCACAGGGTCGGCCGGATCACGGCCGACACGAGGCGCCCGGTCTGGTTGACGAACCGGATGGCCTCGCGCCGTGTGATCGCGGCCAGCGCCGCCAGCGCATGCCGGACGAGGGGAGGGCGCGGGCGCGCCACGAGGTGGGGCGCACTCATGCGGCGGCGCCCCGGCGGCCAGCACCCGGGGGCTCGCGGTCGGCGTGGGTCAGGGCGAGGAAGGCGTCCTCGAGCGTGGCGCAGCCCGCCTGGGCCATCACCTCCACCGGTGTGCCGGTGGCCAGGATCCGGCCCTTGTCGAGGACAATGACGGCGTCCGCCGCCTCGACCTCGGCCACGATGTGGGTGGCCCACAACACCGCGAGGCCGCGTTCCCGCGCCAGCGTCGCGACATGGTCGACCAGATCGCGACGGCTCGCGGGGTCGAGACCCTGCGTCGCCTCGTCGAGCAACAGGATCGAGGGGTTCCCCATGAGGGCGCGGCCCAGTTCGATCTTGCGGCGCATGCCACCCGACAGGGTCCGGACCTTGCGCGAGCCGAGGTCCGTCTGGTCGAACAGGGCGAGACCGGCTTCTGCAGCCTCGCGCGCCTGCCGACCCGTGAGGCCGTGCAGGCCGGCGTAATAGGAGAGGTTCTGGGCGACCGTGAGATCGAGGTCCAGCGAGGGCTGCTGAAAGACGACGCCGATGCGTGCTAGCGCGCCGACCGGGTCGGCAGCCAGCGACGTCCCGTCGATCGTGACGGTTCCGGCGTCTGCGAAGAACAGTCCCGTCAGGATCTGCAGCAGCGTCGACTTTCCAGCTCCATTCGGACCGAGCAGGGCGGTGATGCTCCCCCTCGGCAGGGTGAAGCTCACGCCGTCGAGCGCGCGGACGGTGCCGTAGGTCTTCACGAGGCCGCTGACGGCGATGGCCGCTGGCTCGACTTGGCCTGGCAAGTGGGGCTCCGTCCCGTCGGGTCGCCGGCCCTGGCCGGCCGACGCGGGATGGTGGCCCCGGCGCGCGGCGCTTGGCAAGCGCCGCCGCCCGATCCGTCGATGGGACGAGGGCCGTGACCCCCGTCGTCTCCGCTTACAGGGCCAGGTTTCCGCCGTTCAGCTCGTGGTGTCCGGCGATGCGCAGGGTGAACTCGGCGTCGGCGGTGTTGGCGTCGGTGTTGCCCTGCACC
>NZ_JBTSWJ010000027.1:0-27435 GCF_054612375.1 Alsobacter sp. R-9
CCGGCCCCGCCGAACACCGTGTCGGCCCCCGCGCCGCCCGACAGCCGGTCGTCGCCCTCGCCGCCCCAGATCCGGTCCGACCCGGCGTCGCCGAAGACGTCGTCCGCACCCGAGCCGCCGAGCAGCAGGTCGTCGCCCGCCCCGCCGGCCACGATGTCGGCGTCCGACCCGGCATGGACGATGTCCGAGCCCTCGCCGCCCGACACCACGTCCGACCCGCCATGCGTCACCACCGCGTCGTCGCCAGCCAAGGCCTGCACGTGGTCGTCGTCGCACGATCCCGTCAGCGCGTCCGCACTGGCGGTGCCGAGCGAAGCCACCTGGTGGTGGGCATCGTCGACCGGGTCGCTGACCGGAGGCGTGTCGCCTCCGGTGTCGTCGTTCTGGTCGTCCCCGGGCGGAGGCACGGTATCGCCACCGGTCGCGCCGTCGTCGGCGGGCGGCGTCGACCCGTCGTCCACCGGCGGCGTGACGCCCCCGTCCGCAGGCGGGCCGGCCACGATCGTTGGCGTGCCCGACGACCGGTAGGTGATCGAGTGCGTGCCATTGCTGAGCGTCGTCGATCCATCGGCGTTCTGGTGTGACGTGTAGTCCGCAGGCGTCGTCCCCGCGGCGAGCTCGATGACATCCTGCGGCCGCAGCTGGCCGACGATGACGTCATTGCCGCCGTTCGACTTGAAGACGATCCGGTGGGCGGAGGTCAGGTCCGAGATATCGATGGAGTCTCCGACGGGGGAGCCGTCGATCGTGATCGTGTTCAGCAGCAGGCTGGTGGCGGCGAAGTTGCCCACGATCCGGATCTGGTCCTCCGACAGGACGCCGGGGTTCTGGTTCTGGAACTGCCCGGGATTGGTGATGTCCCGGCTCAGGATGCTCAGCTCCTCGATCTCCGTCAGGCGGGCGACCAGTTCGATCGCGCCCGTCGGCAGACCGGTGAACAGGCTCAGCGCCTGGCGGGTGATGACGATCTCCGCACCGTTCGCCGTGATGCCGGTCGGCAGGGTGACTGTCGGATCGTTCGCGGCGTAGATCGTGAAGCGTTCCCGGCCGATCGAACCGCTGACCGTGAAGCGGTCGCCCGCGCCCCCCTCTGTGCCTCCGTTCACGGTGTCCGAGCCGTCGCCGACGGCCCAGGTGATGGTGTCGTCGCCGCCGCCGGACGCGATGCTGTCGTTGCCGCCTCCGCCTGCGATCTGGTCGTTGCCGTTCGAGCCGGTCACCGTGTCGGTGCCGCCGCGCGTGTTGACGGCGAGTTGCTCGACGCCCGTCACGCTCGCCGGGCCCGCGGGGACGCCGTTGATGGTCACGCCGGAGGGCCCGAACGCGAAGACTTCGCCGGCATCGCTGCCGGTGATGCTCAGCGTGTCGGTGCCTGCTCCGCCGTCCACGGTGTCGTCGCCGTCACCGGCCGCCCAGACGATGGTGTCGTTGCCGCCACCGGCGAAGATCACGTCGTTGCCGCCGTTGCCGGTCAGCGTGTTGGCCGACGCGTCTCCGACCAGCAGGTCGCGGCCGCTGCCGCCCGAGCCGTTCGTGACGAGATTATAGATGGTCGTATTGGCATCGACCTGCTCGATGTTGACGAGCGTGTCCGTGCCCTGCGCGCCCGTTGTGTCGACGCTGGTCACCGTGTTCCCGTTGCGCGAGAACGTGAAGTTCGCCATCGCGCCGCCGAGAACGGCCACGTCGGCGCCGCCGGTGTTCTGATTGCCGCCATCCAGTGCGTCGTTGCCGGCGCCACCTGTCAACCGGTCGTTGCCCGTGCCACCCCACAGGGAGTCAGCGCCGTCATTGCCGTCGAGGACGTCGTTGCCTGCGAGACCGATGACGATGTTGGGGAGCGACGAGCCGGTGATCGTGTCGATACTGGCCGTCCCGACCAGTGCCGTTTCCGGGGAGACGAGCGTGTCGCCGGCATGGGCCACCACGCGATACTCCACGGCGGGGCTGGCTGCCGGCGGCGTGTAGGTCTGGCCTTTCTCGCCGTCGACGTCCACCCACCCGCCGTTGGCGTATCGCTGCCACTGGTAGGTTGGGGTCGGCGACCAGGGCTGCTGGTTCGACACGACCGCGCGCAACTGCCCGTTCGGCTGGCCGCCCGCCGGCTGCGGCACGATGTGCACGACCGCCGCCTGCGAGATGTCGAAGTCGCGGTCCTGGAAGTGCAGCATCTCGACGCCGGCGACGATGTCGACGCCGTCGGAGGCCGGCCTCTGGGCGGACCCGTTGTCGGTGATCTTCAGCACCGGCGAACCGTCGCCGAGAACGCCGATCTGCTGGAACGTGTACTCCCGCCAGTTGCCGGAGAACACGGCCGTGTCGCGGTCGGCGGCGGTGCCGCCGTCGCCGAGCACGTAGTCCTTGAAGAGCTCGGTCTTGAGCATCTCCGTGAAGTGCTTCTCCAGCGCCCCGCCCGTCTGGTCGATGAGGCCGTTGGTCTGGATCAGCCCGACGGCACGGTGCGTGGCGCCGTCGACGGTGTTCGTGTAGGGGCCGGCATAGGAGCCGACGATGTCGGCCAGCTTCATCGAGCTGCCGATCAGCAGGTCGTTGCCGCCGCCGCCCTCGAGTCGGTCGTCGCCGGACCCGCCGACGAGCCAGTTGGTCGCCGCGTCGCCGATCGCCGTGTCGCCGTTCATCGTGCCGACGAAGCCTTCCATCTGGGTCCAGGCCGGGAAGGGCGTGGTGCCGTCGATGGCCGTCAGCGGGTTGTTCTGGGTCGAGAAGTCGGCGAGCACGCCCTTGGCCGCCGGCTGCCAGTCGGTGAACTCGATGATGTCGAAGCCCGTGTCGGTCTGGCCGTCGCCGCCCAGCACCTCGTCCGGTCCGCCCCCCATCGCCTGGGAGATCGCGCCAGGGCGCAGGATGTCGTCGCCGTCGCCGCCCTCCAGGATGTCCTGGTCCTCGTCGCCGGCAATGACGTCATCGCCGCCGTCGCCATAGAGAAGGTCGCCGCTGTCACCGCCCGACACGCTGTCGTTGCCGTCGCCGGCGCGGGTGAAGGGATCGGTGTCGCCCTCGCCGTAGATCACGTCGTCACCGGCACCCGCCGAGATCTTGTCGATGCCGACGCCGCCATGGATGGTGTCGTTGCCGGAACCGCCGATCAACTGGTCCATGCCCGCCATGGCCGTGCCCGACGAGTCGCCGAAGATCAGGTCGTCACCGTCGCCGCCGTCGGTCAGTTCGGGGGCATCGCCGCCATAGAGCGTGTCGTTGCCGTCGCCGCCGTACATCCGGTCGATGCCGTTTCCGCCGTAGGCGACGTCGTTGCCCTCCTCGAGATAGATCGTGTCGTCGCCGTCGCCGGCATAGACCACGTCGTCGAAGCGGGTGGCGACGATGACCTCGGCCGACGCCGCGCCGGAGTCCGGGGTTCCATCGAGGTTCTCGCCCGTCAGGTGCCCCGTGGCACCGAGGTCCGGCCGCATGTCGAGGATGTAGTCGTGACCGTTGATGGTCACCTTCTCGCCATTGTGGGCCGTGGAGGCGCCGCCGGTGCTGAAGATGCCGAGCTGCAGGCTGTCGACGATGTCGCCGTAGGCGTGCCCGTCCCGGACTGCGGCGCCGGCCAGGCCGGCACCCTTGCCGAAGTCGTAGTACTGGTCGGCATAGGCGAAGACGCTGCCGTTGAGGTGCGTGACGCCGGTGTTGCGCTCGACGATGTCCTTGAACTGCTCGTTGTTCACCTCCTCGGCGAACTGCTGGCCGAACAGCCGGTAGAGGTAATAGAAGCGGTCGCCATTCATCAGCCCGTTGATCTGGTTGACGAACACGACGTTGAACGTCTCGCCCAACAGTCCTCCGAGGACGTGCTGCTCGGCGAGGCCGCCCAGCCACGCGTCGATCTTGTCGTAACCCTTGTCTGCCCCGTTCATGAAGTTGAACGCGTCGGAATAGGGGGTCGTGCTCGGCAGGCCCTCGTAGGCGTCGAGCACGTCCTGCGCCTTGGCCACGTCACCGCCGAACGAGTAGGCGGCGATGAAGTTGACCAGGTTCTCCGGGTGGATCATATGGGTCCCGAAGTCGGCCCAGCTCGTGTAGGTGGCGAGGCCGAGGCCGGCGCGGAACTCGTTCAGCGTCGGGATGCCGATGTCGCGGCCGCGGGCGATGTTGATCGCCGCGAGATCGAGGGGCTGGCCGAGCAGGCCCTGGTTGAGCGCCGGCGTGACGAACTCGTCGATCTCGTTCATCTGCTGGTGCGTCATGCCCAGCGCGATGTCGCCAGGGCCGACGGCGGCGAACTGGGCCGGGTTCAGGAACGCCTGCTTCAGGGCGTAGCTGACGATCTGGCCGGTCAGCCCCTGGTTGGCGTCGATCGTGTCGATCGTCTCGCGCAGGGTCGAGTGGCCGAAGCGGAAGGCGACCTGTGCGTATTCGAGCGTGACGGTGGGGTCCACGCTGCTGCTGTAGCCGACGAACTCCGGAATGTCGGGCGTCACGGTGCGGGCGTACTGGTCGACCGCGACGTGCTGGTATTCCATCTCCACGATGAGTTTCGTGGCGTTGAACAGCTTGTCCTGGTCCCACGCGAGCGGGGTCGTCGCGGCGGTCGCGACGTCGGCGCCGGGCACAAGCCAGGCCTTGAGAACGGAGTGGTCGTAGGCCTGCCCGTGCAGGGTGGCGTCGGCCTGGGCCTTCGCGTCCTGGTCGAGCACGGACTTCATCACGTTCTCGACCTGGTAGTTGTGCTCCTCGTGGAACACGTGATGCACGGCGGTGAGGCCGAAGTTCTCGTTCACGCGCCCGTCGCCGGCGATGTAGTGGTCGCCGACCGAGGCCATCAGGATCTCGCCGACCGCCGCGCGAACGGACGCCGCGAGCGTCGGGTCGGTGCCGGGGGGCGGCGACATGATCGAGAAGTCGGCGAAGTTGACGAGGCCGTAGAGCGCGAAGGCGCCGGTGAAGACGGTCTGTCCGTTGACCGGCGCGTTGAGGGTCAGCGTCAGGCCGCCCTCGCCGACGGAGTACGTCCCCATGGCGCCCGGCATGGCATTCAGGACGCCGATGGCGTTCGCGACGGCCTGTGAGCCCATGTGCGTCGCGTCGAAGCGCGGGTTCATGTCGAGGATGAGCGCGTGGCCGGAGTTTCCGGCGGCCGCACCCGTGGCGACATCGCCCGTCACCATGTCGCGGTTGCGCAGGTTGCCGATATCCTCCCAGGTCAGGTCGTCACGACCCGTCTCGACGAGGTGCGCCCGAAGCTCGTTGAGGGTCGGCAGGGTCTGCGTGACCTGCTCGGTGACACCCGTCAGCGGGTTGGTGCGATCCCACGTCTTCGTCAGGGTGTCGCCGTCGAACATGCGGGCGCCGGCATGGTAGGTGCCGGTCGAATCCAGCACCCACTCGCGCAGGATGGAGGTGATCTGGGCGTTGGAGCCGTAGGTCTGGCTCTGGTCGATGAAGGGCGACGTGTGGTTGACGTAGGCCGGATCGCTGTTCGGGTCCGTGGTCGGCTCCACCGTGGCGCGGGTGATCACCATGCTGGTGACCGGGCGGCCGTCGGGGCCCGGCGTGCCGTAAAGCGGATCGCTCGGAGCGAGGGCGATGGTGATCGTCTGCCCGCTCGCCTTGCCGATGAAGTCGAGGCCGTGGTCGAAGAACTGGCCGAAGATCGCGAACCAGCCGTTGACCGGCGACACGCCCGGGTTCTGGGCGCCGATGAAGAATTCCGGATTGTCGGGGTTCTGCTTGTCCTGCTGACCGAGGCTGCCCAGCAGACCCCAGTCGGTCACGGACGCGACGCCGTTGGCGTCGTAGGCGATGTGCTGGTTCGCGTCCTTCGCGAACGTCACGCCGCCGGTGGTGGTCGTCAGGCTGATCATCCGGGGCGTGCCGTCCACCACGTCATGGAGCACGGCGTCGTAGATCGGCTGGCCACTGGCATCGACCGTGCCGCGGGGCGCGAAGGTCACCGTGTAGTTCGCGCCCGGGGTCGTGACGTAGTTGTCCCAGTTCGCCGCGATCGTGCGCAGGAACTCCTGGTCCACCGCGCCCCAGGTGGCGTTCACCTGGAACAGGTTGTTGTTCAGCCCTGACACGTCGCGGAGGCCCTGCGCCGCGTTGGGCTGCGCGTAGGACTGGCCGTAGGTCACGATGGCCTGATCGATCTGGGCTTGGGACTTGCCCGCCGGATTGAACAGCAACGTGTGCTTGGCGTCGTAGATCGCCGTAGTGCCGTCCCACGAGAAGACCAGGTTGCCCGTTGAGTCGAACAGCGGGCGGAAATTGACCTGTTCCAGGATGAACTGCAGGTCCGCAAGGTTGAGGACGAACGGCTTGAGGTACGCCATGGCGAAGCTCCGTTGCGCTGGTCGAGCGACGCGAGGCAAGCCTTGGCCGTTCGCGCAGAGGCACGGCGGCGCACCTGCACGGGGGACGATTACGGACCTGACTGACGTCGGAGCCGGTTGCGGCTCTGATGCGACCTTTGTCTCCGACCTTGCGGAGGGTCACAAGTTTAACGATTAATTTACCCGGATTAGTTGTGAGCTCATTAAGCGAGATAGAAATTCGATTTCGAGAATAAAATCGGTAATAAAGGATCATACTGATAAGTATATAGAACGCATAAAGAGTTTATAAATTATCAGACCATGGTCCTAATCTGTCTCAGAACAAAAGCAAAAGCCGTTCAGTGGGATAGTATCAGGCTGTGTTGTGTCGACGTTCGATCTTTCGACTGCATGAAATTCATGTCGCGCAGGGTCTTGACGGGTCGGCAGGCGGGACCGTTCCAACGGGCATCGAGCTCCTGTTCAGCGCGATTGCCATGACACGAGGCCGGCGCTCGCAATGGGTCGGAGCGTGGATGGCTGCCGCGTTCAGACGTTGGTCGGACGTCCGAATTCGGCCGATCCGGTTCATGACCTGCCGGAGCCGGGTCTGGCGTCGCGGCGACCGAATGTCGTAGGGTCGCCACGGGAAGATCCCGTCGAGGGCATCGAGGGCGCAGGGGTGACAGGGCAGCTCGCGCATCTGGGACTTCTCGGCCCGCTCCTGCTGGTTCCGCTCGCGGCCCTGTCGCAGACGCCGCCACTGCCGCCGCCGCGGCCCGCCGAACTGGGTGGCCGCCCGTCCGAGCCGACGCCGCTACCGCCTGCTGATGGCGCTCTTGGCGAACTGCCCTCCAGCGAGCGGGCCTGCCGGGCGCGGCTGTCGGAGAAAGGTGTCACTTTCGAACCCGCTCCTCCGATCAGCGAGGGGGCCTGCGGCGCCCCCCACCCGGTGCGGCTCATCGGTCTGCCGGGGGGCGTCACGGTCGGCGCGCTGGCGCCGATGACCTGCGTCCTCGCCGAGGCGCTGGCCGAATGGAGCGCAAGCGGCGTCGCTCCCGCGGCGCGCGAGCGGCTCGGCAGAACGCTCTCCGCCATCCAGATCGGCACCACCTATGAGTGCCGCGGGCAGAACCGCAACCCGTCCGCGAAGCTCAGCGAGCATGCCTTCGCGAACGGCGCGGACATTGCGGGGTTCGCATTCGGCGGTGGACATGGCGTTCCCGTGGCTGCCTCCTCGCAAGGCGAAGCCGAGGGGGCTTTCCTCGCGGACGTTCGTGCCGCGGCCTGCAGGGTCTTCGACACGGTGCTGGGGCCCGGCGCCGAGGGGCACGCCGATCACATGCACGTCGACATGCGCGCGCGACCGGGCCGCTACCGGATCTGCGAATGACGGGGGCGCGCTCGAGCCGCGAACGCCAGAGCCGAAGGCTACCGCTGCCGCTCCTGCGCTGGTACGGCTCGTGACTGAAGCCGAGGCGCGGCATTGGCCGGTCTGTCCACCCGAGAAGGATCATCCCTCATGAGCGACACCGTTGAGTTCTCGTTCGAGGAGCTCTCGGGCCGGGAGCGCTACAAGCTGCTGATCGGCACGGTCGTGCCGCGTCCCATCGCCCTCGTGACGACGGTGAATCTGGCTGGACGCGCCAACGCGGCGCCGTTCAGCTTCTTCAACTGCCTGTCGGCCGATCCGGCCATCGTCGCGCTGGGCGTGGAGTTCCGTTCCGACGGCCGCTCCAAGGACACCGGCCGCAACGTGCGCGACACCGGCGCCTTCACGGTCAACATCGTCAGTGACGCGATCATGGATGCGATGAACGTCTGCGCCGTCGCATTCGACGAGACGGTCGACGAGTTGGCGGAGGCGGGCCTAACGGCGCGGCCAGGGCGCAGGGTGCCATCGCCCTGGATCGCCGAAGCGCCGGCGGCCCTGGAGTGCAGGCTTCACAGTTTCCTCTCGATCGGCCGGACCCGGGAAATCATCCTGGGCGAGGTCATCCATGCCCACTACCGGCGCGGCGTCGTCGATCCCGGCAACCTGCACGTCGATCCGAAGGCCCTCGACGCCATTGGCCGGATGGGCGGGCACGGCTATGCCGACACCCGGGGCTACTTCGACCTGCCGACGATGTCCCCGGCGGACTATGCCGCGGGACGACGCCCGCGTCGCGGGTGAGCCGCATCCGCCCCCAGCCTGAACGGCAGCGCGCGCCGCGCGGGGTGCCTATTGAATAGGCAACGACTCGGCAACCAAAGAGAAGAAAACATTCCGGTAAGCGCGTCTGTCCTCGCCCTGCCGAGATAGCCTCAAGCTCCGCTTAAGCAACCGCGTCCGCATACTCCGATCAAGAAGACGCGCGGCATCAGCCGCGAACAAGACGGAGACGGGCCCGAAATGTTCATCGCCACTCTCGCCAGAGGGACAAGTGTTTCCGCCACGATGGCCGGAGCCCTTCTGGTCACCGCCGCAACGATCACGACCGCTTCGGCCGACGAATGGGTCGTCACCCGCGTGTCGGGCGGTGCCTTTGCCCGCACCAGCGACGCAGGCCAGTTCGCGCTGCGCGTGGGCATGGTGCTGCCGTCCAGCGCCAGCGTCGGCACCACCGAGGGCGGCCGCGCGATGCTCCAGCGGGGAGCAGGCAGCCTCGTGGTCTCGCCGGGGACGGTGATCCAGTTGTGGGACCCCCGTCCTGGAGAGACGACGGTGATCCAGCACAAGGGCCGGATCGAGGTCGAGGTCGAGAAGCGCAGTGCTCCCTACTTCAACGTCGAGACCACGATGATTTCGGCCGTGGTGAAGGGCACCCGGTTCACCGTCTCCAGCACCGCGCGTGCGAGTACCGTCCAGGTGTCGCGCGGCGTCGTCAACGTCACCGAAAGGTCGACCGGCCGGACGGTGGACCTCACGGCCGGTCATTCCGCGTCGACCCGCGGGACGCTGGGGCTCGGCGTAGCGGGCTCGGGTCCCCTGCCTTCGATCGGGGTCGTGGCGCCTCCCGCTCTCTCGCCCATCGTCGCCGCAGCGCTTCCCGGGGTGGCTGCCGCTAGTTCGGATTCCGCCGCGCGTTCCGGAAACGCCGGCGGCGCTGTGGGAACCGGCGGCGGAAACAGCCCGAGTTCCGGCGGTGGAAGCGCTGGCGGCGGTGGCGGAGGCGGCGGCGGTGGTGCCGGGGGAGGCGGAGCTGGCAGCGGCGGCGGCGGTCCGGGCGGCGGCGGTGGCGGAGGCGGCGGAGGTGGTGCCGGAGGAGGCGGAGCTGGCGGCGGCGGTCCGGGCGGTGGCGGAGGCGGCGGAGGTGGTGCCGGGGGAGGCGGAACTGGCGGCGGTGGCGGCGGAGCCGGCGCCGGGGGTGGAGGCGCTGGAGCAGGTGCCGGCGGCGGGGCACCCGGCGGCTGACGAGTGCAGCCCGCGGCCCGAAGCCGACGGCCGTCAATGACCCAGATCTCCAAGGGTGCCGCTTTTCGGGATCGAGCCAGCCTCATCCCGATCGTCGGCGTCATCCTCGCCTTCGTCGCGATCACTTTCGCCGACTTCTCCGGCGCCCTCCGCGGCGTTGCGACGGCGATCGGCGATCTGCGCTTCGGGATGGTCGCGCGCGAACCGACCGGCCACGTCGTCTTCGTGGACATCGACCAGGCCAGCATTTCAGCGGTCGGGGTCTGGCCTTGGCCGCGTCAGGTTCACGCGCAAATCCTCGATCGCCTGCGCGAGGCGGGCGTCGCCGAAGTCGCCATGGACGTGGACTTCAGCTCGCGCGCCGACGAAGCGGGCGACGCGGCGTTCGAGGCGGCTCTCGAGCGCTTCGGCGGGTCGGTCGTCCTTGCAAGCTTCAGGCAGGCTGCCAGCGGACAAGACCGTTCGCTTTCGCTGGTGGCACCGCTGGAGCGATTCCAGGCGCACGCCTGGCCGGCTCTGGTGGACGTGATCGTGGACCCCGATGGCGCCATCCGCACGATGATGTTCGGCGGCGGCGTCGGCGACACGGTCCTGCCCGGACTGGCGCCGGTCATGGCCGGCAAGGCTTACCCTCTGTCCGGCGGCTTTCTCCTCGACTTCTCCATCTGGCATGACCGGATCGACCGCGTCTCCGCGCGTGCGCTTCTGGAGGGATCGATCGATCCGCAGCGGCTCGCCGGCAAGAAGGTGATCGTCGGCGCATCGGCGTCGTCGCTCCGCGATCTGTTCCTCGCACCGGTGAGCACGGCGATGCCCGGAGCCCTCCTCCAGGCCGTGGGTCTCGAGACCTTGCTGCAGGACCGCGTGCTGGTGCCGTCGGAGCGTGCGCTGGTCCATGCCGGGCTTGTGGTGCTGCTGGCGGCGGGCCTCCTCGCGCTGCGGGCGGTCGGCTTCGCGACGGTCTTTCTCGGCTCCGCCCTTGCCGCGGTGGTGATCGAGGCGATGGCGGTCCTTCTCCAGGCGCGGACGGCCGTCGCTCTCGACACCGCCCCCTGGCACCTCGCCTGCCTCGCCGTGGCGAGCATCGCCGTGGCGAACGAGATTCGCCGGCGGCGTGTGTTGTGGCTGTCGGCGAGGAGGGGGAAGCGCCGGGCGCAGGCCATCCTCGACCGCGTGGTCGCCGACAGCGTGGCCGGCGTGGTGGTCGCCGAGCGGGACGGAACCGTGATCGCCATCAGCCGCTCCGCTCTGAAGCTGCTGGCGTTGCCTCACGAGACGGCGGCGCTGGGACGTCCGCTCGTGTCCATCCTGCCGGCCTGCCTAACGGGCGAAGCCACCTTCGGGCCGGACGATCCGCCCGGTTCGACCCGCCAGGGCGTGGCCTGCGACGAACCGGACCACACCCGTCCACGGCGGATTCTCGCCTACACGACCTCCCTCTCGGAGGCGGTCGAGACAGAGGGCGGCGCGCCGATCAAGGCCGTCTGCGTGACGTTCAGCGACGTGACCGACGCCGTCACCGCGCAGCAGAAGATCGAGCGGCTCGCCCACTTCGACCCCCTGACGGGCCTGCCCAACCGGCAGAGCTTCCTGGAGCGGCTGGAGCAGGATGCGGCGCGCCCGACACCGTCGCGGGCAGTGATCCGGCTCGACCTCGACACGTTCCGGCGCATCAACGAGGAACTGGGGCAGCGCAAGGCGGACGAAATCCTGCGTGCCGTCGCCCAGCGGGTCGTCTCCGCGGCGGGCCCATCCGCCTTCGCCGCTCGCACGGGTGGCGACGAGTTCTCCGTGATCGTGTCCGATGGCGACAGCCTCGACCTCGCATGCCGGATCGCGAACGAGCTCTCCGTTCCGTTCGACATCGACGGCGTTCGGATCGTGCTCTCGGCGAGCGTCGGGCACTCTGCATGGCCTGACGGCGTCTGCCAGGACGAGATCCTGACCCGTGTTGGCCTGGCCCTGGCGGAAGCAAAGGCTTTCGGCGGCACGGCGCTTCGGGACTACTCGGACATGATGGCGGCGGCCCGACGCGAGCGGGACGCGCTCGCCCGCGACCTCGCGGGCGCGCTGTTGAGAAGCGAGTTCCAGGTGGCGTACCAGCCACAGGTTGAACTCAGGACGGGCAGGCCCTGCGGCGTGGAGGCGCTCTTGCGGTGGAGCCACCCGGACAGGGGTGCCGTACCGCCGTCGCGGTTCGTCCCCGTGCTGGAGGAGGAGGGCCTGATCCTCGCCGTGGGCGAGTGGGTGCTGCGCCAAGCCTGCCGCGACGCCGTGGACCTGCCCGGCGACATCACGGTCGCGGTGAACGTCGCGCCGGCCCAACTGGCCACGGGCGACTTCTCGGGCACGGTGGAGAAGGTGCTGGCGGAGACCGGGCTCGAACCGGCCCGGCTGCATCTCGAGATCACGGAGGGAACCTTCGTGCGCGACGAGAAGGTGGTTGGGCAGGAACTCGAGAGGCTGTCCACCCTTGGCGTCGGCCTCGCGCTCGATGACTTCGGCACCGGCTACTGTTCGCTGGCCTACATCAAGCGCTTCCCGATCAAGGTCGTGAAGCTCGACAAGTCGTTCATTCGCGACCTCCCGGCCGATGCCCATTCGGTGGCGATCGTGCAGGCCGTCGCGGCCATTGCCGATGCGCTCGACCTCGAGGTCGTCGCGGAAGGCATCGAGACGCAGGAGCAGCGGGCCGCCGCCAGCCTTCTCGGCTGCCACGTGGGGCAGGGCTGGCTGTTCGGCAGACCCGGCCTCCTGCCGACGGTGCAGCCGCTCCTGGAATGGCCCGCGTCGACGACGTCAGGCGGGACCCTCGACCGGGCGTCGGCCTGACGCACGATCCACCCCCCCTGTCGCGCCTGGATGGTCAGGCCCGCGGGCGGCGAGGGTGCCGAGGGCTGTCATCGGTCCAGCGCCCGGACGCTGCTCGGAGGCGGCGTCTCATTCGATCAGCGTGAGCGTGCAACGCCTCGAGGCGCGCTACGCGAACGGGTGGTGAAAACGCCGGATCGTCCGCGGAGAGTGTCCCCTTTCGCGCGTGAGAGCGTGCGAAAGGGTCTCGGCGTGTCCGTAGCCGACGGACTTTGCAATCCGGTCCACGGTCCAGTCCGTGGTGGCCAGAAGCCTCTCCGCGGTGTCGAGGCGGAGCGCGATCAGATGGGAGCCCGCCGAGGTGCCGTGCCGCGATCGGTGGGCGGCGCGAAAGGCGCTTTCCGACAGCCCTGCCTGAGCCGCGACGTCGGTCAGGCTCCGGATCCGGTCGAGCCTTTCCTCCGCGAGCCGCCATGCCCGGTCGATCCGATCCTCTGCGGCAGGAATGCCTGGTGGCGCCTCGAAGCCGTCGAGGACTGCCGCGACGAGCCGTTGGCGGCGGGCGAGGTCCGCCCCTTCCCGTGCAAGCCTCAGGGACAGGACGATCATCGCCTGCAGCGCCAGCGCCTCCGCGGGTCGGGGGCGAAGGGGCAGGCGGCCCGCCACGCAGGCATCCGATCGGAAATGACAGATCGATGCTTCTGCGTGCGCCGTCAGGGTGTCCCCGGCGAAGGGCGTGCCGGCGAACAGGAGGATACCATCCGGTGCCGCGAGCGTGACGGGAGCCGCTAGGCCGTCGACAAGGAGCTCGATGCGTCCCTCGTGGACCCACAAAAGGTCATGGTGCGACCAGACGGCGGGTCCGATCCGGAAACGCCGGTCAAAGCGGCCCGTGTCCTGACGCAGGATGACGATGTCGTCCGGCCTGACCTGCATGGGATCGTTCGCCGATCGGATTTCCCATGCTCCCACCGATCATCTCCCTCGCGCAAGCCGCGGACCGGCGACTAGGCTTCGAAGAACGTCGGGAACGGCCGACGGGGAAATGAAATAGCCGGGGAGGAAGAGGATGTCCGAAGGCGGTGAGAAGCGTCTGCGCGAGGCCTTCGACAGGGATGGGTTCGTCTCCGTAGACCCGCTCTTCGACGGCCCCCGGATGGACGCGATCAATGCCGAGGTCGACAGGATTCTCGCGCACGTCGTCCCGACGATGCCGCCCGAGCGCGTGTACTACGAGGACAAGGGCGACCGCTCCACGGTCAAGCAACTGCAGAAGCTGTTCGAGTACAGCGGCCTGTTCCACGAGATGATGTTCGACGGGGCTATCCGCAGGATCGCGGAGACGGTGCTGGACGACGACGTCGTGCCGATGAACATGCAGTTCTTCAACAAGCCTCCCGGCATCGGTCAGGCGACGCCGCCGCACCAGGACGGCTACTACTTCCACCTGACGCCGGCGCAGGCCGTGACGGGATGGCTCGCGCTGGAACCCGTCGACGACGAGAACGGCTGCATCCACTACGTCCGCGGCTCGCACCGGGAGGAGGGCTTCCGGCCGCACGGGTTCTCAGGCGTGCTCGGGTTCTCGCAGGGCATGACCGACTTCGGGACCGAGGCGGACAAGGCAGCAACGGTAGCCTGCCCCGGGCAGCCCGGAACCTTCCTGATGCATCATGCGAGGACGATCCACTGGGCGGGCCCGAACCGGTCGGCGACGCGATCGCGCCGCGCGCTCGGCTTCATCTACTACGGGGCGCGTGCGAAGCTCGACGTCGCGGCGAAGGAGGCCTACCAGCGCCGCCTCGACGAACGCCTGAAATCGGAAGGAAAGATCTGATTTCCGCGGCATCGCGACGGTGGGGAGGAAGTCTTGAAGACATTGCGCGGCAACTGGGCGACGCTGCTCCTGCCGATCCGTCCGGACGGTTCGATCGACTTCGGCGCGCTGGAGGAGGAGATCGACATCCTGGCCGCCGCGAAGGTGGACGGCGTCTACTCCAACGGTACAGCCGGCGAACTGCACAACCAGACGGAGGAGGAGTGGCGGCGGATCCAGGAGACGCTGGTGCGCCGCTGCGAGGCCGCGGGTACACGGTACGTCATCGGCGCCTGCAGCCCCGACCCGGCGGTCACGTTGGCGAGGGTAAGGGAGGCGGCCGCACTCTCTCCCCACGGCATCCAGGTCGTCCTGCCGGACTGGTGGCCGGTGACCGATGCCGAGGCAGCCGACTTCCTCGCGATGGTCGAGGAGGTGGCATGCGGCGTGCCGCTGGTGCTCTACAATCCGCCCCACGCGAAGCGCGTGCTGGCGCCCGCCGAGATCGCAAACGCCACGGCCGCGGCGCCCAGCGTCGTCGCCGTGAAGCTGGCTGACGGGGATGCCGGCTGGTACGCGGAGGCTCGCGCGCACCTCGCCCATCTCTCCTTGTTCGTGCCGGGACACCATCTGGCGACCGGCGTCGCGGAGGGAGTGGCCGCCGGTGCCTTCTCCAACGTCGCGTGCCTGAGCCCGCGCGGCGCGCAGCGGTGGACGGACGGCATGGCGTCCGACCTGCCCGGGGCCCTCGCGATCGAGACGCGGCTTCGGGCCTTCATGGACGAGCACATCGCGCCCTTCCGTCGGGACCACGGCTTCGGCAACCCGGCGCTCGACAAGCTTCTTGCCGCCATCGGCGGCTGGGGTCCGGTTGGCACGCGGCTGCGACGCCCCTACCGCTGGATCCCGGAGTCGGAGGCGGTGCGCCTGAGGCCGGTCGCCCGGGACATGTTGCCCGAGCTCTTCGACTGATCACAGCCGCAGGCAGGCGGCCGTATGCGCCGGGCCGACCTCCAGGGCCGGCGGCACCGTCTTGGCACACTCCGGGGTCGCGACGGGACACCGGGTCCGGAAGACGCAACCGGAGGGCGGTGAAAGCGGGCTCGGGATGTCACCGCGCAGGACCACCCGCTCACGTCGGCCTCCCGTCGTCACGGAAGGCACGGCGGAGAGGAGGGCCTTGGTGTAGGGATGTCGCGGGTTGCCGTAGATCGCTTCGCTGGGCCCGGCCTCCATGACCCTTCCGAGGTAGAGGACCACGACCGTGTCGGCGAGGAACTCGACGACCGAGAGGTCGTGGGAGATGAGCAGCATCGTCATCCCATTGCGCGTCTGCAGATCGCGCAGCAGGTTGACGATCTGCGCCTGGATGGACACGTCCAGCGCCGACACGGGCTCGTCCGCGACGATGAACTCCGGCTGCATCGCGAGCGCCCGGGCAATGCCGATCCGCTGGCGCTGGCCGCCGGAGAACTCGTGCGGATAGCGGGCCAGCGCCTCCATCGGCAGTTCGACCGCTTCGAGCGCCAGTGCCGCTTGCCGAAGCCTGTCGTCGTGCGTGCCCTCGCCCTGGATGGAGAGGCCCTCCGTCAGGATCTCCGCCACCGTCATGCGGGGTGACAGGCTCGCGTAGGGATCCTGGAAGATGTACTGCATCCGCCGTCGCCAGGGTCGCATCGCGGCCTCGGGCAGTGCGGCGATGTCGGTGCCGTCGTAGATCACGCGGCCCGCGCTGGGCTCGATCAGCCGGAGCAGCGTGCGGCCGACCGTGGTCTTGCCCGACCCCGATTCGCCGACGAGGCCGACGACCTTGCCCCGCCCCACCGTGAAGCTGACGTCGTCGACCGCCCTCACGACGGCCGGACGGCGGAGGAAGCCGCCACCACCGAACAGCCGGGTGAGTCCCTTCACCTCGATGAGGGTGTCCCCGGTGCTCATGCCGCGTCCCACCGGTGGCACCGCACCGCGTGTCCCTGATGCACCACGACCGCTTCGGGGCGCTGCTTGCGGCACAGGTCGATCGCCAGCGGGCAGCGGCCGGCGAAGGCGCAACCGGCGGGAAGGCTGCGCAGCGAGGGCACCTGCCCCGGAATGGCGGCGAGGCGTCCGCCGGAGCGGCGCAGCGCCAGCGCCTCGCCCGGCATCGGCACGGAGCGCAGGAGGCCCCGCGTGTAGGGGTGGCGAGGAGTCCCGAACACCTCGGCGACCGGCCCCTGCTCGACGATCCGCCCGGCATACATGACCGCGACGCGGTGCGCGGTCTCCGCCACCACCCCCAGATTGTGGGTGACGAACAGGATGCCCATCCCCATGTCGCGCTGAAGGTCGGCGAGCAGTTCGACGATCTGGGCCTGCACGGTGACGTCCAGTGCCGTCGTGGGCTCGTCGGCGATGAGGAGTTCCGGGCGGCAGACCAGCGCCATGGCGATCATCGCGCGCTGGCGCATTCCTCCCGACAACTGGTGCGGGTAAGCAGACAGTCGGCTCGCGGGCGAGGGGATGCCCACGGCGTCGAGCATGGCGATGGCCCGCTCCCGTGCCTCTCCTCGCGCGCAGCGTCCATGGACCAGCAGCGGCTCGGTGATCTGGTCGCCGATGGTGAGCACGGGGTTCAGGCTCGTCATCGGTTCCTGGAACACCATGCCGATGCGGGCCCCGCGGACCATCCGCATGCCTTCGTCGTCCAGCGTCGCCAGATCGACGCTGGCTCCTCTTGAATCCGAGAGGACGATCCGCCCCGCTCCGATCCGTGCCCCGCGGGGCAGCAGCCGCAGGATCGAGAGGGCGGTGACTGACTTGCCGGAACCCGACTCGCCGACGAGAGCGACTGTCTCGCCCGCATTCACGCTCAGGTCGATGCCGTCGACGGGCGCGACCTCGCCGTCGCGCACCGGAATCACGGTGCGAAGGCCTTCGACGCCGAGCAGGGGCGGACGAATCGTCATGCGCGGTCAGACGAGCCCGACGCGCTTGAGGACCGCCTCGACGCAGCGTGCCTCGTCGTCGTTCAGGGTGCGCTGCGGGCGGGCCATGACGTTGGTGGAGATGATCCCCAGTCGCCGCATCGCGGTCTTGAAGCCGCCCACTCCGGACGATCCGGCACTGGTCCGGGCCGCCCCGCAGCGGATGATCTCGAAGAGCTGGCACAGCCTGTCCTGCTCGGCGCGCGCCGCCGTCCAGTCACCGCGCCGCGCCGCCTCGTAGAGGCGGACATAGCCATGCGGGTCCACATTGCCGAGGCCCGGTACGATGCCGTGCGCGCCGGCCAGCAGGATGCCGTCGCAGGTCAGCTCCGCGCCGGTCATCAGGAAGATCTCGGGGCAATCGGCGAGGTCGGAGACGAGGTACCGGAAATTCCCCTCGTCGCCGCTGGAATCCTTCACCCCCGCAATGGTCCCCTCTCGCGCGAGCGTCCCGATCGTGCCGCGATCGAGCTTGATGTGCACGCACACCGGGATGTCGTAGGCGATCACCGGCAGGTCGACCCCGTCGCGAACGTAGCGGAAGTGGTCCAGCGTCTCGGCCTGGTTCGTCCGTGTGTAGAACGGTGCGGTGACGACCACGGCATCGGCTCCGGCGGCCTTCGCGGCACGGGCATGGCCGATGACGCGGTCTGTGGTGGGATCGATCACGCCGGCCAGGATCGGCAGTCGCCCGGCGTTCACCTTCACCGCGTGATCGAGGATCGCGCGCCGCGTTGCCTCGTCGTGGAAGATGACCTCGCTCGTCGACCCCAGCACGAAGAGGCCGTGGCAGCCCGCTTCGATGAGGTTCTCCAGAACGCGGGTGAAGGAGGGGTAGTCCACGGTGTAGTCCGCGTTGAGCGGCGTGACGACGGGGGGGACGATGCCGTGGAAGCGGTCGGGAAGGGGCATGGCTTGAGGTCCTTGGGTCTGTCAGCCGAGGTCTGAACGGGGATCGAAGGCGTCGCGAAGACCGTCGCCGACGAGGTTGGTGGCGAGCACCGCGAGGACGAGCGCCGCGCCCGGCGTCATCCACTGCCAGGGGAACTGCTCGAGGACGAGCACGCTGCGCGCGGAGTTGAGCATGTTGCCCCAGCTCGCGTCCGGGGGCGGGACGCCGAGGCCCAGGAACGAGAGCCCCGCCTCGAGCAGGACCGCATTGGCGATTTGCAGCGTGGCGTAGACGACGAGGACGTCCAGCGTGTTGGGCAGCCCGTGCCGGAGCATCAGGTGCCACGTTCCCGCGCCCATGTTGCGGGATGCGAGCACGAAGTCGCGCTCGCGCAGTTCGAGCAGCCGGGCACGCACGAGCCGCGCGAGGATGGGCCATGAAAGCAGCGCGATGACGAGGATCGTCGGGCCGATGCCCGGTCCCGTGATCGAGGCGAGCACCAGCAGCAGGATGATGGGCGGCAGCGTCATGGCAAGGTCGACGACGCGCATGATCGCCGCGTCGGCCCAGCGCCCTCCGAATGCGGCGAGCGCGCCGAGGAGAAACCCCGCCACGAGCGACAGCGAGACGGCGCCCACCGCCACCAGGAGGGAGATGCGGCCGCCCTCGAGCAATCTCGCGAACACGTCGCGGCCGACGCCGTCCGTGCCGAGCCAGTGCCGGGGCCCCGGAGGCTTGTTGAGAGCGAGGAGGTCGATGGCGTTCGGGGAGAGGCCGAGCAGCGGCGGCGCCAGCAGGATCGTTCCCACGAGCGCCACCAGCATCACGAGCCCGGCCATGGCGGCACCGTTGCCGGCGAAGCGGCGCAGCGCCCGGCCGGTCGGGCTCTCGCGGAAGGCAGGCCGAAGGGTCCGGATGTCGGTCGTCATGCGATCTTGATCCGTGGATCGACGGCCGCATACGCGATGTCGGTGAGGATGTTTGCGGCTAGCACGCAGGCCCCCACGACGAGCGTCGCGGCCATGATCACCGGATAGTCGCGTGCTTCCACCGCACTGATCAGCAGCAGTCCCATCCCCGGCCAGTTGAAGACACTCTCGATGAAGATCGCGCCGCCCACTGCGCTGCCCAGCGTCGAGCCGATCAGCGTCACGACCGGAAGCAGCGCGTTGCGGACCGCGTGTTTCACGACCACCCAGAACTCGCGCACGCCCTTCGATCGCGCGGTGCGGACGTAGTCCTGGTTCAGGACCTCCAGGAGCGACGCGCGCATGTAGCGCATGATGAGCGCCGCGTGCCCGATGGAGAGCAGCAGCGCGGGCAGGACGAGGTGGCGCAGGAGGTCGCCGGCCGTCGGCGGCAGGCCCGGGGTGCGCATGCCTCCGGACGGGGCCCAGCGCAAGGTGACGGAGAACAGGAACAACCCGACCAGCGCGGTCAGGAAGGCCGGGCTCGAGATCCCGATGAACGCCGGCAGGGAGAGCAAGTGGTCGATCCACCGCCCGCGGTGGACCGCGCAGACGATGCCGGCTGCGATTCCGACGACGATGGCGACCAGAAGCCCTGAACCCATCAGCAGGAGCGTCGCCCCGATGCGATCGCGCAGCAGGCGCGCGATCGGCTCGTGGTTGCGTTGCAGGGAATAGCCGAGGTCCCCGGAGAGCACCTGCTTCAGCCACACGACGTACTGCATGGGAATGGGCTGGTCGAGGCCGAGGCGCGCCCGCGTTGCCGCGAGTTCCGTCGGCGTGAGCGGGACCGACGGGTCGAGGTAGGCATCCACGGGATCGCCCGGAGCCAGTCTCAGCAGCAGGAAGACCAGCATGCTGAGCGCAAGCAGCATGACGACGCCCATGGCGACGCGCCGCAGGATGTAGGTGCCCATGAAATGCCGTCGCCGCTGCGGGAGGGGCCGCCGGGCTCGCGCCCGGCGGCGGGTTCGATCAGGGAGCGATGGACCAGTTCTGCGCCTTCTGGTCGTAGGGCCCGCCGGCCGGGGCCGGCAGCCACACCATGTCCTTCAGCTTGGTCGAGACCACGCCGTAGCGCTTGGCGACCCACATGGTTCCCCAGGGAACGGACTTGTTCATCGCCTTGCACACGTCCTGGTAGCGGGACGCGAGCTTGCTGTCGTCCGTCTCGGCGAGCGCGGCGTCGAGCGCTGCCGTCACCTCGGCATTGCGGACGCGGGCCACGTTGCCGCCGGCCGGCGGGATCTGCTTCTCGTTGATGGCGACGTTGATGCCCGAGGGGTCCGGACCGATCTGGATGCCGGCATAGACGACGGGGTACTGCGTCCAGTCCGGCTGCTGGGCATAGACGGTGCCGTTGTATGTGGGAACGTCCACCGCCTTGGGCACGATGTTGATGCCCACCTGGGCCAGCATCGCCTGCATCGCGGCCATGATGTTCACCTGCTGCGGCGCCGTGTAGTAGCTCAGCAGCGTGATGGGCTTCGACCCGTTGATCTGGTCCCAGCCCGCCTCCTTGAGGAGCGCCTTCGCCTTCTCCGGGTTGTAGGCGTAAGGCTCCAGGCCGCCCGGCACGAGATGGTCGGCGACGTAGCCGCAGTTGGCGGCCTTGGCGGCCCCTCCGAACAGGCTCTGGATGATTGCGTTGCGGTCGATGGCGTACATCACCGCCTTGCGGATGCGCTCGTCCTTCCACAGCGGCGCGTCGCCGTTGAAGCCGAGGTAGTTCACGACGAAGCTGTCGCCCTCCACCACGCGGAAGGCGGGGTTGTTGAGGAACGTCTTGGCGTCGTCTGCCTCGACGTAGCTCACCTGGATCTCGCCCGCCTTCAGCGCGGCGGCGGCGCCGGCGGTGGTCTTGAAGTAGCGGTTGACGATGCCGTCCACCTTCGGCTTGCCGCCGCGATAGTCGGGATTGGCCGCGACCTCGACGTACTGGTCGGTCTCGTACTTCACGAACTTGAACGGACCGGTGCCGACCGGCGACTTCGACCACCACTCGTTCTTGGCGATGGCGTCGACGGGGATCGACGCCAGGTGGTGGGCCGGCAGCATCATCAGCTTGGTGAGCGTGTCCATGAGGCCTGCATTGCCCTGCGACAGGCGGATCACCGCCGTCTGGGCATCGGGCGTCTCGACCTCCTTCACCGCGGCGAGGCGCGCGGCGAAGACGGAGCCCGCCTTCGCGTCCTTGGCGAGACCGATGGTGAACTTCACGTCCGCGGAGGTGAAAGGCTTTCCGTCATGCCACTTCGCATCGGGCGCGAGCTTGAAGGTATAGGTCAACTTGTCGGGGCTGACCTGCCAGCTCGTCGCGAGCGCCGGCGCGAGCTTCTCCAGCTTGGCGTCGTACACGATGAGCGGCTCGAAGTAGACGCTGAGCCAGGTGAAGCCGGCGCTGGCCGACATGGGATTGAAGTTGCCCGGGAAACCACCCGGACCCACGTCGAACCCGCCGCTGATCACGGTCTTCTGCGCCATCGCAGGTGCCGTCATCAGGCACGCGGCGGCGGTACCCAGAGCGAGCGCCAGCCGGCGCGACATCCTTCCGAATTCAGGCATCGTTCTCCTCCCCTTTGGTGGTGTGTGCCGTGTCCCCGGCCTTCGCGGCGGCCAGAACGCTGGCGATGCCGCGGTAGTGGATGGCTAGCCGCTCGCGTGCGGCGTCGGCGTCCCCGGCCGCGACGGCGGCGACGATCGCGTCGTGATCGCGCCACGTCTGCATCGGATCCGGGTTCTCGGTGTTGAAGAAGTCGGCCGCTCGGTCGAAGGCGCGCCAGAAGACCTCGATCAGGCGGATGAGCATCCGATTGTCGAGGCAGCGGAAGAGGACGGCATGGAAGCTCTGGTCCTCTTCGGCGAAGCTCTCGCCGCGCTCGGCCCGGCGTCGCATCGCTTCCGTGATCCGGCGCAGCTCGGCGAGGTCCTCGGGCGGCATCCGCTCGATGACCCGGCCGATCATCGTCGTCTCGAGGGTGCGCCTGATCTCGATGATCTCCTCGATGTCGCGCAGGGAGCCGCCGAGCCCGAAGGGCAGGTTGTCGATCAGCGCGTCGAGAGAGAAATCGCGGACGAAGACGCCGATGCCGCGCCGCGTCTCCAGCATGCCGAGCGATTCAAGCGCCTTGATCGCCTCGCGCACTGAGTTGCGGCTCACGCCCAGCCGACGTGCCAGGTCGCCCTCCGCGGGCAGAGCGTCGCCGCCGCTGAGGCCGTTGTCCGCGATGAAGCGCTTGAGGCTCTCCTGCACGCTGACGTGCAGGAGCGGCGGTCGATGCAACGGCAGAAGCGCGCGCGGTTGCGACACGACCCATCCTTTCAGGGGCGGACGAGAGCCTGACGTTCAGGTTGCCCGAGAGGTTATTGACTTGTAGGATATCCGTCAAGATCACAGGATTGAACCGGCACGATGGCCGACGTCGTCTTCCTCGGGTTGACCCACTGGCACGTCCCGATGCACGTCGCGGCGGCACGGGCGTGCGGACTGCGCATCGTCGGCTGGGATCCCGACGGCGCGACTCGGGTGGCCTGGTCGTCGCGGGAGAGTGCGCCGGTCGCGGAAACCGCCGAGGAGGGGATGCTCCGCCGTCCGAGCCTGGTGGTCGTCACCGGCACGCCGGCCGAGATGGCCGCGCGGGTGGCCTGGGCCGCAGCATCCGGCTTGCCGGTTCTCGTCGAGAAGCCCGTGGGGCGAGATGCCGCAGAGCTCGAGAAACTGATTTCAGCACCAGAACTGCGGGGCGCGTGGGTCGCGGTTGCGCTTCCCCACCGCACGGGGCCGGTTGCGTCCGCTCCGCACGGCGCGGCGCGCCATCTCTCGGTGCGGCTGGTGAACGGTCGGCCGGGACGTTACCGCGACTGGGGCGCCGCCTGGGTGCTCGACCCCTCAACCGGCGGCGGCGGCGCGCTGAGAAATCTGGGCGTGCACGGTGTCGATCTCGCCCGGGCCGTGCTGGGTGCTGATCTCGCCGTGACGGGGGCGAGGACGGCGCATTGGCACGGAGAGGCCGTCGAGGACCACGCGGTGGTTCACCTTGCCGCGCCAAGTGGCGCGACAGCGGTCATCGAGGCCGGCTACCTGCACCCCGATGACGGCGGAAGCGACTTCGAGGCGCGGCTCCTGGCCGACGATGCGATCTGGATCGACACGGGCGACACGCTGCGCGTCTCTCCGGCCAGAAACGGCGCCACGGCCATTCCGGTCACTCCGCAGTCACGCCGCTACGAAGACCTGATGGCCGACGTCATGGCGCGGCTCCGGGACGGCCGGCCACCCGCCGCGGACTTGCGCGACCTTCACGCCGCGACGCGACTCATCGACGAAGCCTATCGGCTCGCAGGGAAGGCATGACCAACGCGACGGACACCATCGGAATCGGGATCATCGGCGCCGGCTGGTTCGGCGAGCGCCATGCCGCAGCGCTCGCGCAGGCGGGAGGCTTCCGTCTCGTGGCCTCGTGCCGGGATGACGCGGCCGGGCTCGATGCCTTCACCCGCCGTTTCGGAGGGCGCGGCCACCGCACCGTGGACGCCTTGCTGGCCGACCGGGATGTCGACGCCGTCGTCATCGCGACGCCGCACGACCTCCATGCGACCTGCGCGATCGCGGCGGCACGCGCGGGTAAGCCGATCCTCCTCGAGAAGCCGATGGCGCCGACGCTGTCGGCCTGCGACGCGATCGCCACGGCCGCGTCCGTGGCGGGCGTGCCGTTGATGGTCGGTCACACGCAGCGCTTCGCGAGCCCGGTCGTGGCCGCACGGTCGCTGCTCCGTTCGGGCGCTCTCGGGCGCGTGCGCTACGGATCGTCGAGCATGGTCAAGCTCTGGATGGAGCCCAACCGCAAGCCGTGGCACATGACGACCGCGAGCGGAGGCGGCATGCTGATGACCGCCGGCATCCACGCGCTCGATCGCCTGCTCTGGCTCTTCGACGCCAGCCCCCGGACGGTCTATGCGGTCGCCGGCGCCAGTTTCCACGAGCAGGAGGCTGACGATTCCGCGATGATGCTGCTGACGTTCGACGGCGGAGCCGCCGCCACCGTCACCAGCATCGCCTATCGGGACGGGGCACCGTTCGGCGGCACGGAGCTCGTCTGCGACGAGGGAGTGCTCGTGCTCGACCCCTCGGGCGCGCTGCGTGTGGGCCGGGCGGGCCGATGGCAGGACGTTTCACTTCCGCCGTCGGCCGACGTCATGGCGGATGCTCTCGTCGAGGAGTGGCGCACCTTTGGCCGGGTGCTTCGATCCGGGGCGCCCAATCCCGCCGATGCGGCCTCGGCGCGCCGGACCATTGCCTGCATCGTCGCGGCGCTGGAATCCGCCCGCACCGGCACGCCTGTTGTGGTGGATCATGGCCCATCCGGTTCTTGAGCGCCTGGTCGGCGGCCTCGTCGCATCCTGCCAGCCCGTCCCCGGTGGCCCCACCGACGGCGTCCCGTTCGTCGTCGCCTTTGCGCTCGCCACACGGGACGGGGGCGCACGCGGTCTGCGGATCGAAGGGGTCGAGAATGTCCGCGCGGTGGCGAAGGCCTGCGATCTGCCGGTCATCGGCCTGGTGAAGCGCGACGTGCCGACCACCGACGTCCGCATCACTCCCTTCGTCGACGATGCCGTCGCTCTTGCCAGCGCCGGAGCCGCCATCGTCGCCTTCGACGCCACCGAGCGCCCGCGTCCTGCGTCGGTCGCCTCCCTCGTCGCTGCCATCCATGCGAAGGGAGCGCTCGCCATGGCGGACATCGCCACCCTGGCCGAGGCGCGCGCCGCGCTTGAAGCCGGAGTGGATATCATCGGCACGACTCTGTCGGGCTATGTGGGCGCTGGCCCTGTCCCCGCGAAGCCCGACCTCGACCTGGTGCGCGCCTGTCGAAGCCTGGGCGTGCCGGTCTTCGCTGAGGGCCGCTACAACGAACCCCGGCTGGCGGCCGCCGCGATCCGGGCCGGCGCTGCCGCGGTCGTCGTCGGATCCGCCATCACCCGGCCCGAACACGTGACGCGCTGGTTCGCCGATGCGGTCGGGGCGGCCCGCCCCAGGCCGGTGCTCGCCCTGGACATTGGCGGTTCGAAGATCGCGGCAGCGGTCGTCGAGGGAGCTCGCGTCGTGGCGCGTCTGCAGGATCGGACAGACGCCGGGACCGGCCCGGACGCCTGGCTCGAGACGGCCCGGGCGATGTCCGCCGGCTGGGGCGGCGGCTGGCACTGCGTGTCGGCCGCCGTGGCCGGCCTCGTCGACGAAGGCCGCTGGAGCGCCGTGAGCGAGGGAATCCTGCCGATCCCGCCGGGATACTCGTTGCTGGAGCGCCTTGCAGAGACGTTCGGGTGTCCCGCCACCGCGCTCAACGATGCGCAGGCGGCGGCCTGGGGCGAGCATGTCCACGGTGCGGGCGCGGGACGTGACAGCGTCTTCCTGACGGTATCGAGCGGCGTCGGCGGCGGCATCGTGATCGGCGGGCGGCTTCTGCAGGGCCGCAATGGACTCGCGGGTCACGTCGGGCAGATGCCGCTCAGGGACGGCCGGACCCTGGAGGATGCATGTTCCGGCTTCGCCATCGCCCGCGCCGCATCTGCGGCGGGGCATGCCATGGACGCCCGCGCCGTCTTCGAGGCCGCCGGCCGCGGCGAGTCCTGGGCGAAGCAAATCGTCGACGATGTCGCGACGGCGTTCGTCGACGGACTGACGCGGTTGCAGTTCCTTCTGGCGCCCGAGGTGTTCGTCCTCGGCGGCGGCGTGGGATTGTCCCGCGGCTTCTTGGACCGGGTCGATGCCACTCTCCAGGGAATGACCGGTCCGTCACGGCCGTCGGTCATTCGTGCGGCGCTCGGCGCCGACGCCGGGCTCGTGGGCTGCGCCGACTTCGCCGCATTGGGGGAGGCCGAGCGGTAGCCGGGCTGTGGTTCCGCCTCAGTAGGCGGGCTTCACCGGGAACCAGCCGGGCTTCGACGGGTCGAGATAGGCCCCCGCAATGCCGTCCACCGCATAGCGTGAAACGATCGCTTCGTCCGGCGTGACGCCGAGGCCCGGGCCATGCGGCACCGCGAAGCCGCCGTCGCGCAGCCGGGGGCCGTCCGGCGCGATGTCGCCGGCGAGGTAGGTCTGCTCGGTGTCGATCGCGAGCGTCATGTTGGGGATCGAGGCGGCGAGATGCACGTAGGCCGCCTGCGACAGCGCCAGTTCGCCGCCCGAGTGCAAGGTGACGGGAATGCCGACCGACTCGCAGATCGCCGCCTGTTTCACCACCTGCCAGAGCCCGCCCGCCTCATGCGGATCCAGCAGCACCACGTCGGCCGCCTCGGCCCGGACGATGTTGCCGACGTCGGCCAGGGTGTAGGCGCTCTCGTCGAGGGCGATGGGGACCGGCTGGCGCCGACGCAGCGCCGCGTGGCCGGCAAGGTCGTCGAGCTCGAGCGGCTGCTCGATGTAGGCGAGATCGTAGGGAATGAGCTTCGTCAGTTGCCGGATCGCCGTGCCGGGTGTCCACGCGCCGTTGACGTCGGCGCGCAGGTCGCGTGGGCCGACGACGGTCCGCACGGCCTCCACCAGCGGGATGTCGCTCTCCATCGACACGCCGACCTTGATCTTGAACGTGTCGAACCCCGCGTCGAGGAAGCGTCTGGCCGCATCAGCCACGGCCCGGGTGTCGTTGACGAAGAGGTAGGCCGAGGCGCGGACGGCATCCCGCCAAAGGCCGCCCCACAGCGCCCAGAGGGGCAGACCGGCGCGTCGGCCGAGCGCATCCCACATCGCCATTTCGAGCGCCGCCGCCGCCATCACGGCGGCACGCTTGTGGTGGTAATACCCGGCGCCCAACACGTGTCGGTGGAAACGCTCCGCGTCGGCGGCAGGATAGCCCATGGCGAGCGGCAGGACGCAGCGTTCGAACACGGCCGGCACCGTGTCGATGAGCGAGATCGTCTCGCCCCACCCCACCGTGCCGTCGCGCGTCTCGATGCGGACCAAAAGGCGCGTCGTGCCGGAGCGGCGGCCCGATCCCCAGAGGATGTCCTCGGCGAACGGCATCCGGACGAGCCAGTGACGGATCGCCACGATACGCGTGGCCTCGGGATCGAATGCGGGCAGTGCAGTCATGGACGTCCTCGCCGGGTTCCTTGCCGGCCACGATAGGGGCCCTTGCGAGCCGGGCCAATGGTCGTCGGCCGATCCGAGGATCCCCTCGTGTGGCGGCAGGCGCGGGTCTCTCAATGCCCTCCGAACACGAGCACCTGGAAGGGCAGCAGCAGGGCCTCGATGCGCAGCAGCATGGCGTGGACGAGGCCGACGGCGTCCACGGCGTGCAGCGCGACGCGGCGCAGCGC
>NZ_JBTSWJ010000028.1:0-24575 GCF_054612375.1 Alsobacter sp. R-9
CCGGCCCCGCCGAACACCGTGTCGGCCCCCGCGCCGCCCGACAGCCGGTCGTCGCCCTCGCCGCCCCAGATCCGGTCGGAGCCGGCGTCGCCGAACACGTCGTCCGCACCCGAGCCGCCGAGCAGCAGGTCGTCGCCCGCCCCGCCGGCCACGATGTCTGCGTCCGACCCGGCATGGACGATGTCCGAGCCCTCGCCGCCCGACACCACGTCCGAACCGCCATGCGTCACCACCGCGTCGTCGCCGGCCAAGGCCTGCACGTGGTCGTCGGCCGCCGAGCCGGTGAGGGCGTCGGCGTTCGCCGTCGCCACTGCGGCCACCGCGGCGAGCGGAGGCTGCGTGACGGTGCCCGAGCCGTTGCCAGTGCCATTGCCCGTGCCGTTGCCGGCGCCATTGCCCGTGCCGTTGCCGGCCGAGTTGTCGTCGCCCTCGCCGTCGTCGTTGCCGGGCGAGTTGTCCTCGTCCGTGTCCAGCCCGTCGTCGTTGCCCGCTCCGGTGTCCTCGCCACCGCCGGACCCGCCATCGATACCGCCCGCATCGTCCTCGCCGCCGCCGGTGCCGTTGCCGACACTGCCCTCGTCGTCGACGGCGTTGCCGTCGTCCGCACCGGTGCCCGTGTCGCCGTTGTCCTCGCCTTCGCCGGTCGGGGTGACGAAGAAGACGTCACCGGGCAGCGACATGCCGGTGTTGCGGGCGATGATGTCGGAGAAACGGATCTCCTCGACGTGGTTCTGGTAGAGGTCGGCGTTGTCGAAGCGGTCGAGATAGTAGAACCGGTCGGCCTCCTGCAGGCGGTCGAACTGCTCGTGCAGCACGACCCAGAAGGTCTGCCCGACCATGCCGCCGTTGATGTGCTTCTCGGCGAGGCCGCCGACCCACAGGTCGACGCGGTCGATGCCCTTCACCGTGTTGCCGTTGACGAGCTCGATGTCCGGGTTGACCGCCCGGAACGCGTCGATCGCGTCCTGCGTCTCCAGCACGAGGTCGGGATAGGCCGTCCGGAACTGGGCGATGACGCTGTCGGAGAGGCCGTTGCGCTGCTGGAAGTCCTCCCACGACGCGTAGGGCGACAGGTTGCCGGCGTAGGACAATGCCTCGCGGACGTACGGGTCCTGGGAGGCGGCGAGGTCGGCACGGACCTGGTTGAGCGTGCCGAGGCCGACGTCGCGCCCGCGGGCCACGTTGAAGGAGAAGAGATCGGCGTTGATGCGCACGAGGTCGTTGCGCACCGCGTCGACGATGTTGAAGTCCACCTCCTCGGCCGCCTGCGTCGCGATGCCGGCGAGGATGTTGCCGGCGCCCATCTGGGCGTACCCCGGCTGCGGCACGTAGCCGTACTGGGCGAGCTGCGACAGGGGTGCGGTGAAGACGCCCGGGTCGTTGCTCGGGTTCAGGAAGGCGTCGAACAGCGCGACCTCGCGCGGCTGGCCGTCGGGGCCGATGATCTGGACGGTCTGGCCGATGAGCGAGTGCCCCACGCGGTACACCGCGGCGGCGAACTCGTGCGAGATGCCGGCGTCTGCGTCGGGGTTGTACTCCTTGAAGCCGTGGTCGCCGTCACCCCGGATGCCGCCGATCAGTGCATCGGCGAACTCGGTGAAGACGATGCGCTGGTACTCGGCCTCGTTGATCGCCTTGGCGGCCTCGAAGACATCCTGCTGCGAGCCCTGGAAGCCCTGCGCCAGAAGGTTCTCGACGTGGAAGTTGTGGTTACGGGCCCAGATCGTGTGGATGGCGGTGAGCGTGACGTTCTCGTTCACGCGGCCGTCGCCCGCCACCACGTGGTCGAGCAGGTTGATGTAGGGGTTGGTGTCGAGCAGCAGGGCGTGGCCGCTGCCCATGAAGTTGCCGGCCATCTGCCGGACGATGGCGGCATCGAACGAGCCGTCGTCCTTCACCAGCCCCGCATAGTAGGCGCGGAAGGTGGTTTCGCCGCCCGGCAGGCCGTCGGAGCGGAACACCGTGTCGTTGGTCCAGTGCTCGGTGATGAGCTGGCGCAGGGTCGGCAGCAGGTCGTAGTCGGGATTGGCGGGGTCGGGCGCGCCGAAGAACAGGCGGGAGGTGACGCCGCCCTGGCCGTCGCCCTCGCGCAGGAACGTGCCGACGAACTCGTTCGAACCGTAGGCCTGGTTCTGGTCGACGAAGGCCGTGATCTTGTTGAGATGCTGCGGGACCCCGTTGGCATCGACAAGCGCCACCGTTCCGCGCGTCAGGTCGGCCGGGTTGTTCGTGTTCGGCGTGCGGCCGGAACCCGGCTGGTCGATGAGCAGCGTGCCGTTGCCGCCCTTCGGAAGGAAGTCGAGCCCGTGGTCGAAGTACTGGCCGAAGGCCATGAACAGGATGCTGGCCCCGTTCGCTTGCTTGGCGAGGTCCGCCTCCTGCGCCCCGAGCACGTTGCTGAGCACGCGCGGGTCGAGGCCCTGGAAGATCGGGTTGACGGCGCGGTTGCCCGTGGCCGGATCCCATTCGCCGTAGCGCGCCTCGGTCAGGCGCAGGAACGGCGTATCGGCCGCGCCGTTCAGCGCGTCGCCCGTATCGTTTCCTTCGCCGGACAGGGTGCGGACGCCGGTGACGAGATCGTCGTTGGTCGGGACCGGCGTGTCGGAAACGATCGACTGCAGCAGGGCGAGATCGCCCGCCGTCAGCGTGTAGGGGGCGACGATCGAGCGATCGTCGTTGGCGGTGGTCGCCACGGGGGTCTGGTCAGCCATCGGTACGCGCCTCGCATGGGGGGAAGCCGGTCCCGATACGCTGGGCCGGCCGACCGGCCGCCGCGCCCCCACGACCGGAGGGCGTCAACGAACGGTCACTCAACTGAGGCGCGATAATTCAAATGGATTAGCCGTCGGGAAAGGATCGAAGGTCCGCCGGCCGCATCGGACCACGGACCGTGACACGAACTCTGGGGTCCGACGGGCGCGGGTCGAAGGTCCTACGTCGCGCCAACGTCCGGATTGGGAGGCCTGCTGCCTTCCGGGTGCGGGAAAGGAGCCCGCTCCCGGGCCTTTCCCTACGTCTCGCCCGGCTCCGCCGCAGCTCGGCGCGAGAGGGCGGGGGCATCGGTCGATGGTCCCGCGCGGGGGCGGCGCGCGAGCGCGGGTCGGACGGCGAAAAACCCCGACGCGGATTAAGGTTAAGCCGAAGCACCGGCCGCCGCGTCGGGGAAACCGTGTGGATCAGTGGTCCTTGGCGACACTCGCCGCGGGCAGCGAGATGCGGTCGACGTAGGCGATGCCGATCGCCGAGAGGATGAAGACCGTGTGGATGATCGTCTGCCACATGATGCCGGCCTCGGTGTAGGCGGCGTTGGGAGAGCCCAGGTTGCCGGCCTCGATGAAGGTCCGCAGCAGGTGGATCGACGAGATGCCGATGATGGCCATCGCCAGCTTGATCTTCAGCACGCTCGCGTTGACGTGGCTGAGCCACTCGGGCTGGTCCGGGTGCCCCGCGAGCCGAAGCCGCGACACGAAGGTCTCGTAGCCGCCGACGATCACCATCACGAGGAGGTTCGAGATCATCACCACGTCGATCAGGCCCAGCACGATCAGCATGATCTGCTGCTCGCTGAAGGTCGTCGCCTGCGTAACGAGGTGGAACAGCTCCTTCATGAATTTGAAGACGTAGACGCACTGCGCGAGGATCAGGCCGAGATAGAGCGGCAGCTGCAGCCAGCGCGAGCCGAAGATGAGCGCTGGAAGGGGCTTCAGCGGCGCGACGGCGGGGGCGGGGGACGTCATGGGCGGCGATGGCTCCTCTGTGGACGGTCGTCCGTCAGATAAGCGCCATCGCTGCCGTTGCCACCCCCGAGCCGCGTCAGCTTGCCGCAGCCGCTTCAGCCGAGGCTGATCCGGTAGACGTCAGCCATCTTGCCGCGCAGGTAGGCGATGTAGGGCGCGGGATCGAGGGCCCGGCCCGTGGCCTTGACGAGCAGTTCGTCGCGGGTGAAGCGGCGCCCATGCTGGTGGACGTGCTCGCCGAGCCACGCCTTGAGCGGCGCATAGTCACCCTTGTCGAGGCCCTGCTGGATCGCCGGCGTCGTCTTGCGGGCGGTCTCCATGAGCTGCGCCGCCATGACGTTGCCGATCGTGTAGTTGCAGAAGGTGCCGATCTGGCAGGTCGACCAGTGGATGTCCTGCAGGACGCCCTGCGCGTCGTTGGGCACGTCGAGGCCCAGCTCCGACTTGATCACCGCGTTCCACGCCTCAGGCAGGTCCTTGACCGCGAGGCTGCCGTCGACGAGCTGCTTCTCGATCTCGGTGCGCAGCATGATGTGGAAGTCGTAGGTGAGCTCGTCCGCCTCCACGCGGATGAAGCCGGGACGGGCGCGGTTCACCGCCCGGTAGAAGGTCTCCGGATCGACGTCGTGCAGCGCCTCGGGGAACGTCTCCTGCAGCGCCGCGAAATGCAGCTTCCAGAACGCGCGGCTGCGGCCGACGTGGTTCTCGTAGAGCCGCGACTGGGATTCGTGGGCGCCGAAGCTGACGCCGCCGACGGCGTAGTAGCCGACGAGGTCCGTGGCGAGCGGCGTGCGGGTGTAGGCCGGGTCGACGCCCTGCTCGTAAATGCCGTGGCCCGCCTCGTGCAGTGCACCGAACAGGCTCGGCGGCAGGTAGTTCTTGTAGAAGCGGGTGGTGATGCGCACGTCGTTGCGCGTGAACGAGATCTCGAACGGGTGGACCGTGTTGTCCAGCCGCCCGCGGGAGAGGTCGTAGCCGATCGTCTCCGCCATCCGGAGCGCGAAGGCGTGCTGGCGGTCCACGGGATAGTCACGGTGCAGGAAGTCGGCACGGGGCTGTTCCGCGGCGGTCACCGCCTTCAGGACGGGGGAGATGCCCGCCCGCAGCGCGCCGAAGAGGTTGGTCAGGCTCGCTACCGTCTCCCCGGGCTCGTAGATCGACATCAGCGCGTCGTAGGGATGGCCCGAATAGCCGATCGCCTCCGCGTATTCCCGCGCCACGGCGACGACCTGCTCGAGATAGGGCCGAAAGATCGCGAAGTCGCTGTCGGACCGTGCCTTGATCCACGCGGCGTTGGCGACGGTCTTGAGTTCGGCGCGCCGCTTCTGCAGCGCCGCCGGGATTCGGGAGTGGAAGGCGATGGCGTGCGCCGCCTGCTCGACGCTGCGCCGCTTCGCGTCGTCCGCCGGCAGCCCCTCGACCTCGCGCAGCGCGGCGTCCGTCGCCTTGCGCGTCTCGTCGGCGAGGAGGGCCTCGCGCGCCGCCGCGGTGAGGGTCGCGATCTGCTTCGAGCGGCTCTCCACGCCGCCGGGCGGCATCATCGTCCGCGAGTCCCAGGTGAGGATGGACAACGCGTTGAGGAGGTCGTTGACCGAGGCGAGACGCTCGGAAAAGACGGCGTAGGACATGCGCGGCCACCCCATGCTGGACCGTTTGGATTGTCTAACAATTAGACGGCGTCGTGCGGCTTGGCAAACCCGTGGAGTGCCTCGGCGAGACCCGACGCCGGGGATCGGCGCCGTGCGGCGGACAGGCCTTGGCGGCGCCAGTCCAGTGCTTTTCGTCAGCCCTCGAGCAGGTCCCGCAGCACGACCGGGCGGTTCTCGTTCATGCTCACGACCGCGGCGGCGCCCGTCATCATGGCCATGACGCCGGCCTCCAGGCCCGCCCGCT
Organism: Alsobacter sp. R-9; assembly: GCF_054612375.1. Classification (NCBI taxonomy): domain Bacteria; kingdom Pseudomonadati; phylum Pseudomonadota; class Alphaproteobacteria; order Hyphomicrobiales; family Alsobacteraceae; genus Alsobacter; species Alsobacter sp. R-9. Next base: position 5,631 of record NZ_JBTSWJ010000028.1, read on the forward strand.
GGGACAGCGGGTCCTCGGTTTCCGGGCGGAAGAGCATGTTGCGCAGCCGGTCGTCGCCGCCGAAGTGACCGCCCTCGGCGTGCTTCACCCAGATGCGCTCGGGGCGGTCGGCGAAGGACCGGACGAGGAGGATCTGGTCCGCCGGCGGTTCGACCCAGGGTTGCTTCTCGTACTGCCGGACCTCGATGCGCCCGCGCGTGCCGTTGAAGGCGAGGTGGTGCCCCTCGACCGGCATCGCCGCGTTGAGCGAGTAGGAGGCCTGCACGCCGTTCTCGAACAGGATCGCGGCAGTCATCGTGTCGGGGATGTCGATGTCCTCCCGGAAGACGCAGCCGTCGCGCAGGTAGCCGTCCTCCTTTGCGGGATCCTCGTAGAGCATGTCGAGCCAGGGGTCGGCGCCGATGTCGAGGAAGAAGTCGCACTGGCCGGCGTGCGGGCAGGTGCGGCACCGCGGGCCGCGGAACGGGCCGTTCCGGCCATAGACCCGCAACGAGCCCTGCGCGAACACCTGTTTCGGAACCGACTGGAGGTACCAGTTCAGGAGGTCGAAGTGGTGGGTGGCCTTGTGGACCCAGAGGCTGCCGGAGTTCGCCGTGTAGGCGTGCCAGCGCCGGAAATAGTCGGCGCCATGCTTGGTATCGAGGTACCAGTGGAAGTCGACTGAGGTGACGTCACCGATGGCGCCGTCGAGCAGCAACTGCTTGATGCGTGCGGCCGTCGGCGCGTAGCGGTAGTTGAAGGTTACGTCGACCTTGCCCCCCGTGCGCGCCTGCACGTCGAGGATCCGGCGCGCCTTCGCCGCCGTCGTCGTGAGCGGCTTCTCGGTGATGACATCGATGCCCGCCTCCAGCGCCCGCACGATGAAGTCGTCATGCGTATGGTCGGGCGTGCAGACGATGATCCGCTGCGGCCGCGTCTCGCGGATCATGGCGTCGAAGTCGGTGTAGAGCGGCGCATCCTTGGCGGGACCGCCCATGGCGTCCCGGGCGCGGGAGAGGCGCAGCGGGTTGATGTCGCACAGCCCGACCATCTCGATGTCGTCGCTCCAGCCCTCCAGCAGTTCCTTGCCCCACATGCCGGTGCCGCGGTGGCCCGTCCCGACGATGGCGACGCGATGCTTGTTGCTGCCGGTTCGGCTCATGGGCGTATTCCAGATTTGCGGAGGGGGGAGGCGGCTTCAGGGCTTCAGCCAGGCGAGAACGACGTCCGCCATGTGGTCGCCCCAGCGCGCGAGGTGGCGGCGGTCGAGGAAGTCGCGGTTGAAGGACACGGAGAGCGTGTAGCGGTTGCAGAGCGAGAACCAGCCGACGCCCGCCATGGTGACGTAGACGTCGACCGCGTCGAGGCCGGGCCGGAACACGCCCGTCTCCGCTCCGCGCCGCAGGACCTCGGAGAGTTCCCCGACGATGGGCGAGTTGACGCTCGGCGCCCACGACGCCTGCTTCAGCACCCGTGCCTTGTTCATGTTCTCGGTGGCCAGAAGGCTCAGGAACTCCGGGTGGTCGAGGAAGTAGCGCCACGTGAAGTGGCACAACTCCCGAATCGCCTCGATCGGGTCCCGCCCGCGGAGATTGAGGCGCTGCTCGGCCGACCGGATGCCCCGGTAGATCTCCTGCAGGACCCGCTCGTAGAGGGCGTCCTTGTCGCCGAAGTAGTGGTAGAGCATGCGCTTGTTGACGCCCGCCCGCTCCGCGATGGCGTCGATGCGGGCGCCGCCATAGCCGTTCTCGGAGAACTCCTCGATGGCTGCGGCGAGGATCGCGGCGCTCGTGCGCTCGGGGTCGCGGCCGCTCCGGGTCCCGCCGCTGCGCGACGGGACGCGAGGGGGGATCACGTCTCCCTGGCTCACATCTCTCTCCCTCGCCCGCCGCCTTCGCTTTGTTGACAGCGCCTGCGAAACGGCTAGGCTTGTAACCAACTGGTTATTAACGCGGCCCAGCGAGAGCCGCAAGTCAGTTGGCCACGCGCGGCAGGCGCGGGTTCGGGAAACGCTCTGGGGAGAATGGCATGACGAAGCTCACGAGGCGCGGCCTTCTGGCCACGGGAACGGGCGCGGCGGCGCTGGCCTTGGCCGGTGGACGTCAGTCCTGGGCGCAGGCGCAGAAGCGCGTGCGCATGTACTGGTGGGGCTCCAAGGAACGCGCGGACCGCACGATCAAGGCGAACCAGGCCTACACGGCCGCCAACGCCTCGACGGCGATCGACGGCGAGACGCTGGGCTGGGGTGACTACTGGCCGCGCATGGCGACGCAGGCCGCCGGCCGCAACCTCCCCGACGTGATCCAGATGGATTACCGCTACATCTTCGAGTACGCGCGCCGCGGTGCGCTGCTGCCGCTCGACGACCAGCTCGGCAAGCTGTTGCAGATCAACGACTTCGGCAAGGACAACATCGACTGCGGCCGCGTCGACGGGAAGCTCTACGGCATCAACCTCGGCATGAACTCGTCGACGGTGCTGTACTCCAAGGACGCCTATGCCGCGGCCGGCCTCCAGCCGCCGACCGACAAGACGACCTGGAAGGAGTTCGCCGCCCTCTCGGCCGAGCTCACCAAGGCCGCGAAGAAGGATGGCTTCTTCGGCTCCGCCGACGGCGGCGGCGTCGAGCCGGCGTTCGAGGGCTGGCTGCGCATGCGCGGCAAGGACCTCTACACGCCGGACGAGAAGCTCGGCTTCAACGCCGACGATGCCACCGAGTGGTTCGCCATGTGGGACGAGATGCGCAAGGCCAAGGCCTGCGTGCCGGCCGACGTGCAGGCGCTGGACAAGCTGTCGCCCGAGTCGAGCATGCTGACGCTGGGCAAGGCCGCGGTGGCCTTCGCGCACTCCAACCAGCTCGTCGCCTACCAGGCTCTCACCAAGGAGAAGCTGGGCATGACCATGTACCCGAACGTCGGCCCCGGGTCGAAGCTCGGGCACTACATGAAGCCGTCGATGTTCTGGTCGGTCGCCAGCACCACCAAGAACCCCGAGGACGCCGCCAAGATCGTCAACTTCTACGTCACGGCGACGGACGGGGCGAAGGCTATCGGCGTCGAGCGCGGCGTACCCGCCTCGGCCGCTACCCGCAAGGCGATCTCGCCGGACCTCGACGAGCTCGGCAAGGCGATGGTCGACTACATCTCCTTCATCAGCGACAAGGTCGGCGCGCTGCCTCCGCCCCCGCCCAAGGGCGCCGGCGAGATCCAGTTCGTCCTCAAGCGCATCAACGAGGAGGTCGGGTTCGGCAAGACGAAGGTGGCCGACGCCGGCAAGGCGATGGTGACCGAGTCCGCCTCGATCCTCGCCCGGGGCTGACCCCGTGACGATCGCCAGCGTCGAGGGCGGCGGCCAGGCGGCCGCCGCCGGGGCTCCGCGCGCCCGCAGGTTGCAGTCCAGCACTGCGGGCTACCTGTTCCTGCTGCCGTGGCTCGCGGGGTTCTTCTTGCTGACCCTCGGCCCGACGCTGGCTTCCCTCGTCCTCTCCTTCACCAACTTCGATCTCATCCAGACGCCGCGCTGGGTGGGGACGGCCAATTACGTCCGCATCGCAACGGCCGACGCCAAGTTCTGGGAATCGTTGAAGGTCACGTTCCTCTACGTGATCCTCGCCGTGCCCCTGAAGCTCGCCTTCGCACTGGGCGTCGCCATGCTCCTGAACCGGGGCATCCGGGGGCTGCCGCTCTATCGGGCGCTCTTCTACTTGCCGTCGCTGCTCGGCGCCTCGGTCGCGATCGCGGTGCTGTGGCGCAAGCTGTTCGCCGGCGACGGGCTGCTGAACCAGTTCCTCGCCATGTTCGGCATCCAGGGGCCGAGCTGGGTGTCGAACCCCGACTACGCGCTCTACACGCTGGTCGTGCTGTCCGTGTGGCAGTTCGGGTCGCCGATGATCATCTTCCTCGCCGGCCTCCGGCAGATTCCGCAGGACATGTACGAGGCGGCGAGCCTCGACGGCGCCAGTTCCTGGCGGCAGTTCTGGAAGATCACGCTGCCGCTGCTGACCCCGGTCGTCTTCTTCAACGCGATCGTCCAGACCATCGACGCCTTCAAGGCGTTCACGCCGGCCTTCATCATCTCGGAGGGCACCGGCGGGCCGGTCAACGCCACGCTGTTCTACACGCTCTACCTGTACCAGGAGGCCTTCGGCTACCTGCGGATGGGCTACGCGTCCGCGCTGGCCTGGGTTCTCGTGGTCATCGTAGCGGTCTTCACCGCCTTCTCGTTCCTCACCTCCCGCTACTGGGTGCACTATGACGACTGACGCGACACTTCGCGGCGGGCGCCAGCGCAGCCCGGCCGCGTCGCTGGCGATCCACGGCGCGCTCTTCGTCGCCTCGCTGGTGATGCTCTACCCGCTGCTGTGGATGCTGGCGTCCTCGTTCAAGGACGAGGCGGAGATCTTCGCGCACGGCGTGTCCATCTGGCCGACCTCGTGGTCGCTGGATGCCTACCGTCGCGGGTGGGAGGGGCTGACCGTCAGCTTCGACGTGTTCTTCTGGAATTCGGCCGTCATTTCGATCCTGAGCGTCATCGGCAACGTGATGAGCTGCTCGCTCGCGGCCTACGCCTTTGCGCGATTGCAGTTCCGGGGGCGCAATTTCTGGTTCGCTCTGATGCTCGGCACGCTGATGCTGCCGTACCACGCGACCCTGATCCCGCAATACGTCCTGTTCCTGAACCTCGACTGGGTCAACACCATCCTCCCGCTCGTGGTGCCGAAGTTCATGGCGGTGGACGCCTTCTTCATCTTCCTGATGGTTCAGTTCTTCCGCGGCATCCCGCGCGAACTGGACGAGGCGGCCAAGATGGATGGCTGCGGCCCCTGGCGCATCTACTGGAAGATCATGCTGCCCTTGTCGCTGCCCGTGCTCGCGACGGCTGCCATCTTCTCGTTCATCTGGACGTGGGACGAGTTCTTCGCGCCGCTCATCTACCTGAACGACATGGGCTCCTACACGGTCCAGCTCGGACTGCGCGCCTTCGTTGACTCCAGCGGCAAGTCGGACTTCGGCGCGCTCTTTGCCATGTCCGTGCTCACGCTGGTGCCCGTCTTCATCGTGTTCATCTTCTTCCAACGCCTTCTCATCGAGGGCATCGCCACCACCGGCATGAAGCGCTGAGACCCCCATGGCCCTGTTCAAGTTCGCCGTCATCGGCATCAACCACGACCATATCCACGGTCAGATCGAGGCCATGACGGGCGCCGGCTGCGAGTTCGCGGCCTTCCACGCGCCCGAGGACGACCTCGCGGTCCCCTTCGCCCAGCGCTACCCGATGGCGAAGCGGGTCGACGACAAGCGTCGCATCCTCGAGGACGAAAGCATCCGCCTGATCGTCAGCGCCGGCATCCCCGGCGACCGTGCCGCCACGGGCCTCGAGGCCATGCGGCACGGCAAGGACTACATGGTCGACAAGCCCGGCCTGATCTCGCTGGAGGAACTGGCCGAAGTGCGCCGGGTGCAGGCCGAGACCGGCCGCATCTATTCGATCCTCTATTCCGAGCACTACGCCCAGCCCTCGACCGTGAAGGCCGGCGACCTCGTGCAGCAGGGCGCGATCGGCAAGGTCATCCACACCGTGGGTCTTGGCCCGCACCGCATCCGCAAGGACCAGCGGCCGCCGTGGTTCTTCGAGCGCGCACGCTACGGCGGCATCCTCACCGACATTGGTTCGCACCAGGCCGAGCAGTTCCTCTTTTTCACCGGCGCGACCTCGGCGCGGGTGAAGTCCGCGACCGTCGGCAACCGCGCCAATGCAGACAAGCCGGGCCTGCAGGACTTCGGCGACATGCACTTCGAGACCGAGGGTGCGACGGGCTACGTCCGCCTCGACTGGTTCACCCCAGACGGCCTTCCGACGTGGGGCGACGGCCGGCTGTTCCTCCTCGGCACCGAGGGGACCATCGAGTTGCGCAAGTACGTCGACGTGTCCGGCCGGTCCGGCACCGACCACCTCTTCCTGGTCGACCGCAAGGGCATGCGCCACATCGACTGCAGCGCCGTCGAGCTGCCCTTCGGCCGCCAGCTCGCGCGCGACGTGCTCGACCGGACGCAGACCCACATGTCCCAGGACCACTGCTTCCGGGCCATGGAACTCGCCCTCAAGGCCCAGGCCATCGCCGAGGGCCGGGCGGTCGACCCGGTCGTCTGAGCGAGGCCCGTCATGAGCAGCATCAGGACGGTCGCCGTCGTCGGCCTCGGCATCGGGCGCTCTCACCTCAAGGAGGGCTACGCCAACCACCCGGACAAGTTCCGGATGCTGGCGCTGTGCGATCTCGACGAGGGCCGGCTCGCCGCGATCGGCGACGAGTTCGGCGTGCCGCGTCGCACGACTTCGTTCGACGAGGTCCTGGCGATGCCGGACGTCGACATCATCGACGTCTGCACCCCGCCCATGGTTCACAAGCCCCAGATCCTCGCCGCGCTGGCCGCCGGCAAGGAGGTGATCTGCGAGAAGCCGCTCGTCGGTTCGCTGCGCGATGTCGAAGAGGTGACCGCGGCGGAGAAGGCCGCGCGCGGCCGGGTCATGCCGATCTTCCAGTACCGCTGGGGAACCGGGTTCCGGAAGGCGATGCACCTCGTCGCGAGCGGCCTCGCCGGCAAGCCCTACATGGCGACGGCCGAGACGCACTGGAACCGCGGCGCGGCCTACTACTCCGTACCCTGGCGCGGCCGCTACGACACCGAACTCGGCGGCGTGCTGCTGACCCACGCGATCCACCTGCACGACATGCTGTGCGAGCTGATGGGGCCGGTGGCGTCGCTCAGCGCCTACACGACGACCCGGGTGAACCCGATCGAGGTCGAGGACTGCGCCGCGGCGTCGATCCGGTTCGGCAGCGGGGCCCTCGGCACCCTGTCGGCGACGCTGGGCTCGGCCAACGAGATCAGTCGGCTCCGCGCCATGTTCGAGCACGTCACGATCGAGAGCGGTCTCGAGGCCTACGCCCCCGGCAACGACCCGTGGACCTTCATCGCCCGCGATCCGGCGCGGCAGTCGGAGATCGACGCGGCGGTCGCGTCCGTCCAGCCCGTTCGCCCGCGCTTCGAGGGCCAGATCGGCGACTACCACGCCGCGCTGCTGACGGGAGGGCCGCTGCCGGTGACGCTGGCGGATGCACGGCGCTCGCTGGAACTCATCACCGCGCTCTTCGACAGCGCCGAGCGGGAGGCGCCGGTGGCGCTGCCCCTCGCGTCCGACCACCCGAAGGCGGGCAGCTGGCGCCCGTCGCGCCGCTGAGGAGAACGACCGATGGCGCGCGTTGTCCTCGAAAAGGTCTTCAAGAAGTACGCCGACCTGCAGGTCATCCACGGGGTCGACCTGGAGATCGAGCCGGGCGAGTTCGTCGTCTTCGTCGGCCCTTCCGGATGCGGCAAGTCCACGCTGCTGCGCATGATCGCCGGGCTCGAGGAGATCAGCGGAGGGATCCTGCGGATCGACGGCGCGCCCATGAACGAGGTGCCGCCCTCCAAGCGCGGCATCGCGATGGTGTTCCAGAGCTACGCGCTCTATCCGCACATGAGTGTCTACAAGAACCTCGCCTTTGGCCTCGAGACGGCGCGCATGCCGAAGGCGGAGATCGACAAGCGCGTGCGCGAGGCGGCGCGGATCCTGCAGATCGAGCCGCTGCTCGAGCGCCGCCCCAAGGCGCTGTCCGGCGGACAGCGGCAACGCGTCGCCATCGGCCGCGCCATCGTGCGCGAGCCGCGGCTGTTCCTCTTCGACGAGCCGCTGTCCAACCTCGACGCCGAGCTTCGCGTGCAGATGCGCGTGGAGATCGCCAAGCTCCACAAGGACCTCGGCGTCACGATGATCTACGTGACGCACGACCAGGTCGAGGCCATGACCATGGCCGACAAGATCGTCGTCTTGCGCTCGGGCGTCGTGGAACAGGTCGGCCGGCCGCTCGATCTCTACAACCGTCCGGCGAACCAGTTCGTCGCGGGCTTCATCGGCTCGCCGAAGATGAACTTCCTCGACGCCACGATGCAGGCGCCGGGCGGGGCAGGGGCCACCGTGTCCCTCAATGCCTCGACCCTGGCGCTGCCGCAGCAGCGCAGCGGGGCCCCGGGCAAGGTCGTCCTCGGCGTGCGGCCTGAGCATCTGTCGGTGACGGAAGGCGCAGGATCGATCGGCCTCGGCGAGGCCCGCGTCGTGATCGTGGAGCACCTCGGCGGCGAGACCATCGTCTACGCGACGCTCCAGGACGGGCAGCCGATCACGGTGTCCCTGCAGGGGCAGCGGGGCGTGACGTCGGACGAGACCATCCATGTCTACGCCGACCCGGCGCTGTGCCACCTGTTTGACGACAAGGGACAGAGCCTCCGCGCCTGACGAAACGGACCCAGTAGTGAGGGATGGCGCCGGGCCGCTGATCGGCCCGGTCGTTCCGGATGGGGCTTAGGCAGCCTTCTCGGGCTTCTTCACGGCCGCGAGCTGCTTCGCCTCGGGCGACTGCTTGTAATGGGCGTCGAGCGGGTAGCATCCCGAGACGATGCCGTTGCGCGGGGCCGTCGTGCAGTCGCTGAACGTCCGGCACAGCAGCTTCTTCTTGAAGGGGCGGCCCTCGAGCACGTCGCGGGCGAGGTCCGGGTAGGACAGCATCATCCGGCCGAGTCCCACCGAGTCCGCGTGCCCGAGCCGGATCACCGCCTGAGCAACGTTCGGCAGGAACTCCTGCAGGTAGGTGTAGCCGCTGCCGACGAAGCAGAGGTCCGGGAAGCGCTCCTTCAGCGCCTTCACCACCTCCAGGTGGCGGATGACGCCCGCCAGCGGCTCTTCCGGCGGGTGATAGCCGTCCGACGGCGGATAGATCGCGGGGCGGATGAGGTGCGGCGTGTAGTAGGGGCTGCCCGCCGTGATGTTGATCAGCCGCACGTCCATCGCGCGCATCATCTCGAGGAGGGCAATCGGCTCCGAGAGGTCGACGCGGGTCGGGTCCTGCGGATCGGCGCCGAAGGCGTACCGATACGGCAGGGCGACGTCCTCCGGGATGCCCGGTCCCAGCGCCCCCGGCTGGGAGCGCGCCGGGTCCGGCCGGAAGGGCACGAAGTCGACGGCGCTGAGGCGCACGCCGATGGCCAGCCCCGGCGCCTCGGACCGGATGCCGTCGACGACCTCCCGCGGGAAACGCGCGCGGTTCTCCAGGCTGCCGCCGTAGCGCCCGGGTCGGTCCACCGCCGTCAGGAGCTCGTGGGCCAGATATCCGTGGCAATGCTTGATGTCGACGAAGTCGAAGCCGATGTCTCGCGCCTGCCGCGAAGCCCGCACGAAGTCCTCGACGAGACGGGCGATGTCGTCGTCCGTCATCACCGGCCAATCGGCGGGCACGTGGTATTTCCGGTCGAGGAGGGGGTGACGGTAGGCGATCGCGGGCACGAAGCGCTTGTGGTCGCTGGGCTTGCAGAAGCGCCCGGAGTGCGTGAGCTGAAGTCCGATGACGAGGCCCTTGTCGTCGCCCATCGCCTCGACATGCGACTCGACCAGCGAGCGGCGGAGCGCGGCGAGGGACGCGAGCGTCCCGTCGTTGATGACGAGCTGGTTCGGGTTGGCCCGCCCGTCTGGCCGCACGGCCACGGCCTCGCCGCCCCAGATCAGCTTGGCGCCGCTCAGGCCGAAGCGCTGCCAGCGGCGGATCGTGTTGGCTGAGGGCGTCCCGTCCGTGTTGCCGTCCCAGCCTTCCATGGGGTTGACGGTGAAGCGGTTGCCGATCGTGAAGCCGGCAGCCTCCAGGGGCCGTGCAAGGGGGGAATCGGGGCCGTGGGCCACCACCTCGTCGCAGGGCAGGGACAGGCCGAGCCCCGCGAGGTAGGCCTGCAAGGAGCGGACGTCGCGCAGCGACGCGACCTTCGGATAATCCCCGAACTTCATGGCGTTTCCCCGTGTAATTCACCGGATGGTTACACCCCGGCGGCCCGCTGTAAAGGCGCCCCTGCACCTGACGGAGTGTCCGTCGGTAGGGCGGGCGGTGCCGGCGCCCGAGGGCTCGATCCGGCCCGGTGATGCGAACACGACGCGAGGTCGCGAGGCAGGTCCGAGGGTGAGGACGGGGCCTCGGCCGCCGCTGCCCACACTCAATGCTTCATTAACATTAACGCCTAACCAGAGCGTCCGGACCCGATGGTCCGACGGTCCTGGGGCCCCGTGCGACCAGTGTCGGGACCTTGGTCCGGCCTCGCGTCCTACCCGGATCGCTTAATCGAGGGCGATTAATTCAATTGGATTAGCAGTCACTTGTCGCGTCATCCGGGAAAACACGTGCCTCCGGGTCCGACCCCGCGCATCGCGACCAGGCCCGACCAGCGGTCCCGGCAGGCCCTTCCCGGGGGTCCGAGGACGGTCCGGCTGGCCGGCCACGCATTAAGACCTTGGATGCTTCCGCGCCGGAAGCGCTCTCAACAGTATCGACTCAAAGTTGCATCAGCCGCTTAACCAATCCTCCGGATGCGGCGTCGCGAGACGAGGTCACCCGGGGATCGGACGGAGCGGCAGATGCGGACGGCGGGGCGCGTATGGGCCCGCCGGCGTATCCACCCCGAGCCAAGGCGTGCCTCCATGGTCACTCTCGTCCGTAACGATCTCGAGTTCATTCTCCAGCAGATCCGCATTGCCGAGGCGAACTCCCTCGCCCACAGCCTCGAGACCGGCGAGACCTACTACGCCGACCTGCGCGCCGTGATGGTCGACGGGGTCCGGGTGCTGGTCGATCCGCACCTGCCCTACGGGCTGCGCTACGTCGACGGCTCGAACAACAACCTGATCCCGGGTCGCGAGACCTACGGCTCGGCGGACCAGACGATGCCGGAGATGCTCGGCTCGGTGGACCGCTATCCCGACGGCCTCGTCTCGGACGCCGCGCCGCGCCTGATCTCGAACCTCATCTCCGACCAGACCCCGGGCAACCGCGCGGCGGTCATCGCGGCGTTCGAGCAGCAGGGGTTGCCGGTCAACAACGCCGTCGTGGACCAGATCGTCGCCGACTGGCAGGCGGTCGCGGCTGCGGACGCCACGGTGCGATACCTCGAACTGATCGACCGTCTCGTCGATCGCAGGGACACGACCGGGCCGGCCGCGCCGACGGCCGGAGAGCTCGCGGGCATCAATGCCCAGCTGGCAGCCATCAGCACCGCCCCGGCCGTTGCGTCGCTCCTTTCGGCGGCGGTCGGCGAGACCTGGTTCGCAGACCTGACCGCGCCGGGCGCGGACGCGCTGCGCACGACGGAGATCGCGGACGCCCGCACTGCGGCCACGACGCTCGGCAGCGACTTCCAGGCGGACGTCGCTGCCGCTGGCCTGACCCTCGACGGCAAACCGGGGCTCCCGACGAGCCAGCTGTCGCTCGTCATCCCCAACGTGTCTCCCGACGAGGGCCTGACCGCGCCGTTCAACTCCTGGATGACTCTGTTCGGGCAGTTCTTCGACCACGGCCTCGACCTGATCCCCAAGGACTCGTCCGTGAACGTCCTCGTGCCGCTCGCCGAGGATGACCCGCTCTATGTCCCGGGCGGTCGCACGAACTTCATGGTGCTGAACCGTGCGGTCGCCGACCAGCAGGGCCGTGAGATGAACCTCACCACGCCCTGGATCGACCAGAACCAGACCTACACCTCCCATGCCTCGCACCAGGCCTTCCTGCGCGAGTACGAGATCGTCGGCGGTCGCGTGGTGACCACCGGCCACCTGCTCGAGGGCGCCAAGCGCGACGCGGAAGGGCGGTGGCTCGACGCCAGCGGCAACGTCACGACGGTATGGGAGAACGTGGCGCGCGAGGGTCTCGCCACCTGGAAGGACATCAAGGAGCAGGCCGAGTTCATCCTCGGCATCAGGCTCGTGGACACCGACATCTTCAGCGTGCCGCTGCTGGTGACGGATCCCTATGGCCAGCTGATCCTCGACGCGAACGGCAACGCCCAGCTCGTGAAGGGCAATCCGGCGGCGCCGACGTTCGTCTCCGGCAACCGCACGACCCCCGTGGACACCGCCGGCTCGATCTCGACGAAGCACGCCTTCCTCGACGACATTGCCCACGACGCGGTGCCGAACTTCGTCGACCACGACCGCAATCCGCTCACCGCGCCCCAGGCGAAGACCGCCGACTCGAACGACGCCGTGGGTCTCTCTGCCGACCGCAACGAGTTCGGCGTCGTCACCTCCTACGACAACGAGCTTCTCGACCGCCACTTCATCACCGGCGACGGCCGCGGCAACGAGAACATCGGCCTGACGACGGTTCACTACGTGTTCCATGCCGAGCACAACCGCCAGGTCGAGGCGATCAAGCAGACGGTCCTGCAGTCCGGTGACCTCGCTTTCATCAACCAGTGGTTGGCGACCGACGTCACGGTGGTTCCCGCGAGCACGACCGGCCTGAACTGGGACGGCGAGCGCCTCTTCCAGGCCGCCCGCTTCGCCACCGAGATGCAGTACCAGCATCTCGTCTTCGAGGAGTTCGGCCGCCGCGTGCAGCCGGCCATCGACCTCTTCATCTTCAACAACATCACCGAGATCGACCCGGCGATCGTCGCCGAGTTCGCGCACGTCGTTTACCGCTTCGGCCACTCGATGCTCGACGAGCAGGTGACCCGCCTCGACGTCGTCGGAACGGGTGCGAACCAGTCGGTGCAGAGCAACGACATCGACCTGATCGGCGCCTTCCTCAACCCGGTCGAGTTCACGGCCGACTACGGCGGCAGCCAGGAGGAGGCGGCCGCGGCGATCGTGCGCGGCATGACCCGCCAGACGGGCAACGAGATCGACGAGTTCGTCACGGACGCGCTGCGCAACAACCTGGTCGGCCTGCCGCTCGACCTCGCTGCGCTCAACCTTGCCCGCGGCCGCGACACCGGCGTGCCGACCCTCCAGGAGGCGCGCGCCACGTTCTTCGAGCAGTCCGGCAGCCAGTGGGTGAAGCCCTACACGAGCTGGATCGACTTCGCCCAGAACATCAACAACCCGGCCTCGATCGTGAACTTCATCGCGGCCTACGGGACGCACGCCTCGATCGTCGCGGCCGACACGGTCGAGGAGAAGCGCGACGCCGCGATGCTGCTGGCATTCGGCGGTGCGGGTGCTCCCGCCGACCGGATGGACTTCCTCTACGGCCGCAACGCCTATGCCTCTTCGCTCGGCGGCCTGAATGACGTCGACTACTGGATCGGCGGCCTGGCCGAGAAGAAGATGCCGTTCGGCGGCATGCTCGGCTCCTCGTTCATGTACGTGTTCGAGGCGCAGATGCAGAACCTGCAGAACGCCGACCGGTTCTACTACCTGTCGCGCACGCAGGGCCTCAACATCCTGAACGAGCTGGAGAACAACTCGTTCGCGTCGCTCATCATGAAGAACACGGGCATGGGCGAGGGCACCGGCCCGCATCTGCCCGGCGACGTCTTCTCCTCGATGGACTACACCCTCGAGGTCAACCAGAACTGGCAGCAGGACTACAACGGCGCGGCGCCTGGCAAGGACCCGACCTTCGACCCGACGGCCGGCGGATCCGAGAGCGTCCTGGCCGGTCTCGGCCTGACCAAGGTGATCCGCGACAACCCGAACACCGTCGCCAACGAGGCGCTGAACGCCAACGGCGTGCTGGCCCAGGGCGCCACCGGCAACTACCTCCAGTTCATCGGCGGCGAGCACGTCGTGCTCGGCGGCACCAACCAGAACGACACGCTGGTCGGCGATGACGGCGACGACGCTCTCTGGGGTGACGGCGGCGACGACGTCCTCATCGGCGGCGCCGGCGTGAACCGCCTGCACGGCAAGTCGGGCGACGACACCATCATCGACGGCGGCGACATCAGCTTCCTCCACGGCGAGGACGGCAACGACGTCATCCATGCCGGCGCGGGCGCGGGCGAGCTGATCTTCGGCGGCGCCGGCTCCGACTTCATCAACATGGGCGAGGACGCCAAGGAGGCCTTCGGCGGCCTCGGCAACGACTTCATCCTCGGGACGGCCGCCAACGACTTCATCCTCGGGAACGAGGGCGACGACTGGATCGAGGGTGGCGACGGCTTCGACGGCATCGCGGGCGACAACTCGGAGTTGTTCTTCAACTCCAAGATCATCGGCCACGACGTGATGTTCGCAGGCCCCAACGAGCAGGATTTCGACGCCGAATCCGGCGACGACATCATGGTCCAGGGCGAGAGCGTCATCCGCAACGAAGGCATGATGGGCTTCGACTGGGTGACCCACAAGGACGTCGCGCTCGCCGCCGACGTGAACCTGGCCCGGCCGATCTTCACCAACGACGCCCAGGACATCCTGCGCAACCGCTACGACAAGGTCGAGGGTGCGTCGGGCTGGCGCATGAACGACGTCATCATCGGTGATGACCGCGTCCGCCAGGCTGCGGGTGCGGACGCCGAGGCCGGCGCCGACGGCGCCACCCCCGGGCTCGCCGAGACGACGCTCTTCGGTGACGAGCTCACCGAGGCGGGCCTCGACCGTATCGCCGGCTTCCGCCAGCTGATGGTCCAGGCGGGCTGGACGACCAACACGACGCCGGTCAACAGCGAGACGCAGGTCGTGTACGCCGACGGCAACGTCCTCATGGGCGGCGCCGGCAGCGACACGATCACCGGCCGGGGCGGCGACGACGTCATCGACGGCGACAGCTGGCTCAACGTCCGCATCAACGTCACGATCGGCAACGTCGTCTACACGACGGACTCGCTGACGCGCGGCCTGATGCCGATCGCCGGCACCGCGCAGCTCGCGACGCTGGATCCCGCGACGGGCAAGTATGCGCTTCCGCCCAACGCGGCCCTGCCGTTCGACGGTCGCCCGCTGCACTCGCTGCTCCTCGACGGCACGGTCAAGACCTCGCAGATGTCGATCGTCCGCGAGATCATCGACGGCGACACCGGCAACTCGGCGATCGACGTCGCCGACTACAGCGGCAACATCGCCGACTACACGATCCGTCGCGACAACGGCGGCGTCCGGATCATCGACAACCGCGGCATCGACTCCTCGTCGATCGGTGACTACGTCCGCAACGTCGAGATGCTCTCCTTCGCGGACGGTCAGGTGAGCGTCCAGGAGATCTTCGCGCGGCCCTTCGACGCCATCCGCATCGTCAACCAGAACGATACGGGTCCCGGGCTGCGGGCCGTGGCCGAGAACCTCCAGGGCAACCCGGCGCTGACCTATCAGTGGCAGCAGTTCAACGGCACCAACTGGGTCAACATTGCCACCGGCGTGAACCTGAACAACCCGCCGCGGGACGTGGAGATCCGTGTCGTCGTAAGCGGGGCGGGCTTCAGCCCGGTCACCTCGATCGAGCAGGCCATCGTCGCCACCGCCGGCGTCGAGGACCTCATCGACGCCACGGACGTGCCCACGGTCATCCTCGGCCTCGACCAGGACGACCGCCTCAGCGGCGGCGTCGCAGCCGACCTGCTCGTCGGCGGCGCCGACAATGATCGCCTCGACGGCGGCGACGGCAACGACACCCTGCGTGGCGGTGACGGCGACGACATCCTGATCGGGCGCACCGGCAACAACGTCCTCATCGGCGGCGCCGGCGACGACGACCTCTCCGGCGGCCACGGCAACGACTCGCTCGACGGCGGCGCGGACACCGACAACGCCAACATGGGCCTGGCGATCAACGCCTACGCCTTCAGCCGCGTCGGCACCGTGGTCACGGTCACCGACAATGCCGGAGCGGAAGGCGACGGCGTCGACACGCTCCAGAACGTCGAGACGCTCACCGACATCGACGGCACCCTCTTCAACCTGATCATCAACGGCGCGGGCACGGCGGCCCAGGACGTCCTCGTCGGCGACGCCGGCGCGAACACCCTGACGGGCGGCGGCGCCAACGACATCGTCTTCGCCGGAGCCGGCAACGACCGCATCGTGGTGGCCCTGGCCGACGGCGCCGACACCATCTTCGGCGGGGAGGGCACCGACACGCTGGCCTTCACCGGCAACGGCACCGACGAGACGATCTCGGGCGCGGGCGGCAACCTCACCCGCAACGGCGTCTCCTTCGGCCAGACCAACGGCGTGGAGGTGTTCGAGCTCACCGGTGCGGGCGGCAACGACACCCTCACCGGCAGCGACGGCGCGGACCGCTTCATCTGGTCCGTCGGCGACGGCATAGACGCGGTCAACGGCGGCGGCGGAATCGACACGCTGGTCATCAACGGCAACGCCGACTCCGAGCGCTTCGACCTGACGGCCGTCTCGGCGACGCGGACGGTGGGCGCGGGGGCCGCGGTCGCGATCGCCGGCCTCACGTCCGTCGAGGCGTTCTCGGTCTCTGCCGGCGCGGGAGCGGACACGATCGTCAGCGGCGCGGGCAGCGACGTGATCGACGGCGGCACGACCGGGCCCAACCCGAACGCCGAGGACGCGATCAGGGATGTCGTCATCTACGCGGGCAACCAGGCGGACTACTCCATCAACCGCACGCCGACCGCGACGTTCGTCACCCACATCGCGTCCGGCGCCGTCGACACGGTCACGCGGGTCGAGGCACTGCGGTTCGATGACGGGGACTTCCTGCTCGTCAACACCCCGGCCACCGGGACGGTGACGATCAGCGACACAACGCCGACCGAAGGCCAGCAGCTGACGCTCACGGCCAACATCCAGGACGTGAACGGCGTCGGGCCCTTCAGCTACCAGTGGCAGCGTTCCACCGACAACGGCACGACCTGGACCAACATTGGCGGTGCGACGAACGCGTCCTACACGCCGGTCGACAATGTGTTCGGAGTGGACGACATCGGCAATCGCCTGCGGGTCAACGTCAGCTTTGTCGATGGCTTCGGCTACTCCGAGACCATCTCCTCGGCGGCCACTGAGGTGGTCGGTGACGTCCTGAATGGCGCCAATGGCGTGAGCCTCACCCTGAACGGGACGGCCGGGGCCGACGTCATCACGGGCGGTAACCCCGTCACCATCCCCTTCGTGGGCACTTTCGGCGGAAACGACAGCCTCAACGGCAACGCCGGGGCCGACACGCTGAATGGTGGAGCCGGAAACGACAACATCGTCGGCGGGGCAGGAAACGACTCGATCCTCGGAGGCACCGGCAGCGACAACATCCGCTGGGCGGCCGGGGATGGTCGGGACATCGTCAACGGCGCCGGCGCGGCCGCCAACGATACGGGCGTCGATACGTTCTTCGTCACCGGCAACACTGACGCCGAGACATTCCGGATCTACTCGCGCGCCTTCCTCGATGCCCCGGCGAATGCGGGCGTGCTCGCGGCGGTCGGTCCGCTCCAGGGCGGGACGGAGATCGTCATCACACGCACGGTCGGTGCCGTGACCGAAGTGGTCGCGGAACTGGACAACATTGAGGAGTTGAACATCAACGCCTCGCTGCGGACCACGGGTGGCAACGTCCAGGCGGGGACCGTCTCGGGCGACACGATCCAGATCTTTGGCAGCTTCGCCGGCACCAGCCTGCTGCTGAACACCATCACGATCGAGGGCTCGGCGGACTCCGACACGATTGACATCTCGTCGCTCCAGTCGGCGCACCGCATCGTGTTCCGCGGCTCGGGCGGCAACGACGTCATCGTCGGCACGCTGCGCCCGCAGGACGTCATCGAGGTTCCGACCGGCACGCCGGCCGACTACACCGAGACGACGAACCCCAACGGCACCCGGACCCTCTCCAACGGCACGAACTCGATCACCTTCCTGTCCACCGGCATGCCGACCATCGTCGCGGCCGGGACGACCGGACATGACGACGACGAGCCGGACACGGACGAGGACAACTCGCCCGGCAACGACGACGGCGAGGGCGACGACAACTCGGCCGGTAACGGCACGGGCAATGGCGCCGGCAACGGCACGGGCAATGGCATTGGCAACGGTTCGGGCACCGTCACGCAGCCCCCGCTCGCCGCGGTGGCAGCAGTGGCGACGGCGAACGCCGACGCCCTCACCGGCTCGGCGGCCGACGACCACGTGCAGGCCTTGGCTGGCGACGACGCGGTTGTGACGCATGGCGGGTCGGACGTGGTGTCGGGCGGCGAGGGTTCGGACATCGTCCATGCCGGGTCGGACGCCGACATCGTGGCCGGCGGGGCGGGCGACGACCTGCTGCTGGGCGGCTCGGGTGCGGACGACGTGTTCGGCGACGCCGGGTCCGACCGGATCTGGGGCGGCGAGGGCGACGACCGGCTGTCGGGCGGCGCCGGCAACGACACGGTGTTCGGCGGGGCCGGCAACGACCTCGTCAGCGCCGAGAAGGGCGACGGCGACGACGTCTACTGGGGCGAGGCGGGCGTGGACACCTACGACGCCTCCGTCTCGACCGCGAACCTGACGATCGACGTTGGCACCGGCTTCGGCGGCCGCGGCCGGGTGGTGGGCGCCGACATCGGGTCCGACACCATCTGGGGCTTCGAGAACGTGGTGGCGGGCTCGGGCAACGACACGATCACGGCGTCGAACGCGGCGAACGTGCTCGACGGCGGGGCGGGGAACGACGTTTTCCGGTTCCTGTCGGCCTCGGGCGCGGACGGCGACACGATCCTGGGCTTCGAGCCGGGCGACAGGCTCGACCTGTCGGGGATCGACGCGAACGCGGGCACGACGGCGGGGGATGCGTTCACGCTGGTGAACGGCTCGTCCTTCAGCGCGGCGGGCCAGCTGCTGGTGACGTTCGAGACGACGGCGGAGGGCGACTTCACGGTGGTGCAGGGCAACACCGACGCCAACACCGCCGACGCCGAGTTCACCCTGCGCATCGCCGGACACCACGAGCTGAACGCCTCCAACACGGTGTTCTGAGACTGAGACGGGGCGGCGGGCCGCAGGGCCCGCCGCCTGCGCACGACCACGGGCGGGCGAGGAGGCCCGCCCCCGGAAGCCGGACGACCATCCAGCGGGGTGAGACGTGGCCCACGACCGAGACATATCGACGGCGAAGCGTCGGGCTGGTGAGGCTTTGACGCGTGGGCTGGGTCCGACGGTTGCGTTCCTGTTCCT
>NZ_JBTSWJ010000029.1:0-16456 GCF_054612375.1 Alsobacter sp. R-9
GGGAGGGAAGGACTCGAAATGGAAAAGAACAATCGATGGGAGGGTGGTGGAGCGCCGCTGACAGGTTCAAAGCGGGGGGGCGCGAAACTACCGAGAGTTGACACTGCGATGCCCGATTTGAGTTCGCCGAACATGGCGAAACCGAGGTGGTTCGACGGGAGGCCGTCGCCATATCCCGCCGCCCGCTGGAGGGCGGATCCGCTTGCTTGAGCCTCTGCCATCACCTATTTCGGCTGCCTGCGCGTCGACCGCATGCGCAGCCATCGCTGCCGCCAATAGTCCAACCACCAGCGAGGTGGTGTCTCAGGCAGCCTTTCGCGTCATTCTGGCCGCGTTGGGCCATCCTCAATTCGACGTTCGAGATCGCGTTCGGCCCGACGGGGACGACTACGCGCGGAAGCGGCACAGGCATTGGAGATGCTTTAGTCAATGATCTCGGTTGCCTGTGTGAGCAGGCTCGGTGGCGCCACCAGATTCAAGGCCGCCGCCGTCTTCAGGTTGATCGTTAAGTCGAAGTCCGTGGGCTGGACGACGGGAAGGTCCGCCACCCGGGCTCCCTTAAGGATAGCACCGACGTACTCACCACACTGCTCATACATCCAGACGATGCTGGGTCCGTAACTGAGCAACGTGCCGCCCACCGAGAACTGCCGCACGAAGCCGATGCCCGGCAGACGGTTCTCCTGGCCGAAGGCGATGATGCGCCCCCGCCGGTCGAGGATCAGAGGATCACTCGCCGTCAGGTACGAGTCGATCCGCAAGCGTCCGGCCTGTTCAAGGACCGCATCTAGCTCGGCGGGGTTGCGGGCGTTGATCGCCACGGCCTCGCGCCCTGTCGCGGCCGCGAATTCGATCGCCTCCTTCTGCTCCGCCTCCGCCGTGAAGTTGTCAGGGTTCATGAAGAGCCCCACGCGCCGGCTGCCCGGCGCAAACTCGAACAGGAACTGAAGCCTCTTCGCGCTCATGATCGACGAGAAGAGGTAGACGCCGGTGATGTTGCCACCAGGACGGTTCAGGCTCGCGACGAGACCGTGCTTCACCGGGTCGCCACCGATTGTGAAGACCGTCGGGATCGTTCGCGTCGCCGCCTGTGCCGCGCGGGCAGAGGCGATGTCGCCCGTGGCTGCGAGGACAGAGACGCCCCGCGCTGCTAGATCGGCGGCCATCGGACCGAGGCGCCCGTAATCCCCGCCGCCCCACCGGTACTCGATGCGCACGTTGCGACCGTCCACGAACCCGGCGCGTGCAAGGCCCCGTCCAAACGCGTCGGAGAGGAAGCTATAGGTGTCACGCGACACCGGGTTGAGGAAGCCGACAACCGGCAGAGGCTGCTGGGCGCGCGCCGGCTTCACAAGGAGCGGCGCCGCGCCGAGGAGAGACAGGAATTCACGGCGTCGCATGGCCGCCACCCCGCGTGCTGATGCCGTCGCTGGCGGGGCCATTATCCAGCACCCATCGGCTGGCGCAAGAAACGGGCGGTCATAAGTTTTGCTGGACCGCGTGCGCTCGGGTCGGGGACCCACGGACGGCAGGGCCCCGGCCGGTCATCGCTCGTCATGCGTGCCGCTCGATCCGCTTCTCGCAGGAAAGCGTCCCAAGCTGACGGCCTCGTCGACGCTTTCGAACGATCGGACCAGCGGATGCGTGGCGTTGACCTCGGACCTTAGCGGATCACATCACGGGGAGCAGGAACGGTCTGTCCCGCATCGGATGTAGAATGGCGCGCTCGGTCGAGGTGGCAGAATGCCGCAGTTGGCCGCAGGTCCCCCACGTCCGGCCAGGAGGCCATCATGGACGAACGCCATCACGTGAACCATCCGAACCGGCTCGCGCACGTGGTCGAGGCCGTCGTTGCCTTGTATGGGGTCTTCATCGTCGCGACCGCTCTGGCGTCGATCGCGAAATGAGGCTCCGGCTCTGATCACGATGCTCGCGTAGTTTTCGTTTGCAATGCAACGATGTGAAGCTCCTCAACTGGGAGGGAACCAATTCGCACATCTCGACGTTTGTATGTTGGGGTGCGAATGCCGGCTTACCAGTTCATCAAGGCCGTGCATGCGACGTCAGGCGATATCGTTCGTATCGCGGATGTGGACGCCGAGGTCGACATCACGGGGCGGGTCACGCGCTGCGATTCCGGGAAGGGCGTCTTCGCTGTTCTGGCGCAAAGCGACAGCGATCGAGACGAGGTGTTCGTCGCCTTCGACCGGATCAAGGCGACGATGAGATCGCTCCACTACCAGTGGGCACTGGGGCACACGCGGTCATGACGAGCAGGCCCGTGCCGCACTTCAGCGTGGTCGAGGGTAGCGAGGGGC
The DNA here is from genome assembly GCF_054612375.1 of Alsobacter sp. R-9. Taxonomy (NCBI): domain Bacteria; kingdom Pseudomonadati; phylum Pseudomonadota; class Alphaproteobacteria; order Hyphomicrobiales; family Alsobacteraceae; genus Alsobacter; species Alsobacter sp. R-9. Next base: position 2,319 of record NZ_JBTSWJ010000029.1, read on the forward strand.
AGCCCATCCTTGTGGTCCGGAACGCCGGACGATCTGACATCGTCGTTCAACTCCACCATGATGACGCTGAGCATGCGCACCTTCTCGTCGCCTTCCTGACGAACGCGTTTGAACCCTCCGCCGAAGAACCGCGGACGGTCATTTTCGAAGCTGAGGGACATGACGAAACCTAGGCCATCGGTCACGTTCGCTTCGGCGGAAGATGGCGATCGCTATCTCGCCTTGTCGGCGTCAACTCCCGGGGTCGAGCTGTTCCAGTGGCGACGGCCCTGTACAAGGGCATGGGGTTTCCGGTGAGCCCCCTTACTACGACTGTCCCGACGCGCTGAAGGATCAACTGCTCTTCTTCGAGGGCGATCTGGGTGAGATCACGGCGCCTGGAACTCGGCCTGCACCCGACGCAGAATGCGGGAGCCGCTCTCGCTAATCGATGAGCCGATCCGCCCGAGCCATGAGGTCGGGGCCGATCTCGCACAGGGAGTCTTGGACGCGCTGGGTCAGATTTGGGAGGACGAGGGCGCTGTCTAAGCGGAGGCCATTGGCATCATTGGCGCTCGATCATCGCGGCGATCGGCAATCATCCGTCCTAGGCATAATTCTAACCATCATTTGCAATGGCCAATGAGCCGATCCGTATGGACGCGGAAGGTGGTAAGGGCGCAGAATTACTGTGAGAAGTGATCAGGCCCGAACGTTTCAACGGTCGCTACAGGAGGAGCCATGGCACTCGGCAGCTTGATGGCGATCTCTCGTGACCTCGCCGACTCGGCCCATGCCCTCGCCGCCCTCGGCGCCGCGATCCGTCTGCGCCACGAAAACATTCTGCCGGACCCGCGCATCGCTTCGATGCTGGACGACATTGCGAGTGAGTTGAGCCCAGATGGCCTTGAGGGTCTATCGCCTGCGGAAGCCACCATCGCCGAGGCATGGATCAGGACACTTCTGCGCCAGGCCGTCGATCTCATGGAGAACCCCGATCGGTCGCCCGGTTGGACTTTCGATGATCCGGTCGTCCTCGACTCCCAAGGCCGTTCGTCCCGTTTCGCGATCGATAGGATCGAAGCTTTCGCCGAGCGACGGTCCAGCCTGGCGGATACCCTCAGGTCGGGAGGCAAGTTCCTCGACATCGGGACGGGGGCCGGCTGGATTGCCATCGAGGCAACCCGCAGGTGGGCCGGCTTCACGGCGACGGGACTAGATCGATGGGAACCGGCCCTCGCGTTGGCCCGGCAAAATGTCTTCAGCGAGGGCGTGACCCGCCAAGTCATGATCCGGGATCAAGCCCTCGAAGAATTTCGAGAGGTCGGGGTCTACGACCTCATCTGGCTACCGGGTCCATTCTTCTCGGGGCCGATCGCCGCCACGTCACTGCCCGTCCTTCGAGAGGCACTCGTTCCAGGCGGCACGCTTGTCTTTGGGTTTCTGGCGCCCCCACCATCCGGACTGGCGGGGCGCTTGGCGACGCTGCAGGTACTGCGCAGCGGTGGGCACCCGTGGAGCCGCGGGGAGGTCGAGGCGCTACTGGTGGAGAGCGGCTTCATCGATGTAGAGATCTTCGAAGGCGAGCCGCTCATGCTGGCGGCGGGGCGCGCGCGAGGCGATAGAGATTGGCCAAAGTAGACGAATCTCGACTCAGAAACGTCAGCAGCGGCTCAGTATCGACGAGTTCTAGATTTTGAGAGGGGTCATTTCAGCGGGCACGTCAGCCGGGATCCGTAGAAATCCGGATGCGCCCAAGATTCACATTCGCGAAGGCTTTGAAAAGCACCATCGTCTTGCTCAGCGGCGATCCCGCGTCCCATCGTCCTAGGAACCGTTGAGCACCGGCCGGTTCTGGCACGCCACCGGCCCCCGTTCAGGCCCGTAACTCTAGGGCCGCCCTTAGTCACGCAAAGTTCCGTTACCTCCGACGCCAGCCGGAGGTAACGGGGCTTTCGTGAAATCTGAACGAGCGGTACGCATGCATTCCGGCACTTGCACGAGTTCCCGGCGACCATCTATAGAGGGGCGAAGCAATCAACGCTTGTAATGCCCCGATCCTTCTTGAATAGTGAAGTCGACCCGTTCTTTTGGGCGGCTGTTTTGTTCTTCCCGCGCTCGTCATCGTCACGCTGTGGCATGTCCTGATCTAATAGTAAGCTTCCGCTTACTGACAGATTGGCAACTGCGATCCGCTCATGATCCGGTGAATTTGCATTTGTCTAAGGCAGGCTGTCACCGTGCCCGACGAACCTGGCCCGTTCATCTGGGTCTTGTGCCTGACAGTTGGCGCCCTCGCGCTCGCCGCGGTCGCTCGGTTCCTGTCGACCGTTTAGCCGCGAACATCAGGGTACGATCGGCCGCATCGCGGCCTTGATCTTCTCGAACGGGATAAGGATCTCCTCGCACGAGAGATAGCCGCCCGGTCGTCAGCGCCGGTCCAGTCACCGAGCAAGCATTGAAGCCCATCTGGACGGTGTCACGGCGGACGCAAGGCGCGACGCAACTGTCAAGCCGTATCCGAGTACCATTGCGGCCGAGATGAAGGCGATCGGGAGCCACGATGAATCAGTCTTATCCCCAGGGCAAACGACAGCAATCTCTGTAATGCGCGTTCGGATGGAGTTACGGTGACGTTGTCCCCTGAATGCCCTCGTTCCTGGAACCGCGGCGCACCGCCGAGAAGGCGCTCACGACAGTCATCCAGGAGGCCTACGTGCACGGAATCTCGACGCGGGCCGTCGACGATCTCGTCAAGGCGATGGGCGGCTCGGGTATCTCGAAGAGCCAGGTCAGCCGGCTCTGCGAAGAGATCGAGGAGCGGGTTAATGCCTTCCTGTCCCGGCCGATCGAGGGCGCCTGGCCCTACCTGTGGATTGACGCGACTAATCTGAAGGTGCGCGAGGCCGGCAGGATCGTCTCGCTCGCCGTGATAGTCGCCGTCGGCGTGAACACGGACGGGCGCCGCGAGGTTCTTGGCGTCGCCACCGGCGCCTCTGAAGCCGAGCCCTTCTGGAAGGCGTTCCTGCGCTCTCTGGCCGACCGGGGCCTGCGCGGGGTGAAGCTTGTCATCGCTGACGACCACAAAGGCCTGCGGGCAGCCGCGGCGAAGGTGTTCAGCGCCACCCATCAGAGGTGCCGCATGCACTGGCTCAGGAACGCTCTTGCCCACGTGCCGCCCAAGCAGCGCCCTGCGGCCGTCGCCATGCTGAAGACGATCTTTGCCCAGGACACGGCCGAGGCGGCCCACGTGCAATGGAGGCAGGTGGCCGATGCCTTGCGCGAGCGGTTCCCCAAGCTCGCCGAGATGATGGACGGCGCCCGCGACGACGTGCTCGCCTACATGACCTTCCCGCGCGAGCACTGGCCGCAGATCGCGTCCACAAACCCGCTCGAGCGTCTCAACGGCGAGATCAAGCGCAGGGCCGACGTCATCGGCATCTTCCCGAACGACCGGTCCGTCATCCGTCTGGTCGGGGCACTGATGCTCGAACAGTCCGACGAGTGGGCGGTCACGCGGCGCTACATGAGTCTGGAGTCGCTCAGCACCTTGAGCGATGATCCCGTCCGCAGGATGTCAGCCGTGGCTGCCTGATCATCCTCGGACCCTGCCGAGGATCGGCGCTCCTACACCATCAGCCGGGACACGACCGGCCGAGCGGGGTTCAATCACGCTTCTTGCGGCGGCGGGCGGCAGCGTAGACGGCCAGCGCGGCTGACCACTTTTCGATGAGCCTCGACCGGATCGCGCCGCGCGGCGAATATGTCATCGAGAACGTACGGTTCGTCGAGTTGATTGTGAACCAGGCTCTCGGCGCCTGGGGTCTTGAACCACTGCTTGAGGTCGTCCGCCGGCCTATGAATCGAATCCGTTAGATCACCCCCGTCGTACTCGCAGCCTAGCGTCTCCCTCCCATGGCTACCAATACCAGCGCAGCTGCCACAACCGGCATCAATCCCTGCGGAACCAACCCGAAACTCATCATCCAAAGCGCTCGTGAGAACCACCACGCGGCAAACGCTGCCAGTGCGGCGAAGAACAGGCAACGCCAGCCGCTCGTAGTGGTAAGATTTTTGATGCAGCCAACGACAACACCGCCAACGCCAACGAGCATCATAAATCCACTGACGATGACGAGAAGCAGGCCTGTCATAGCCTTGGCTTCACGAAAATTGTCAGAGACGTAAGTTCCGAGGACGAAAAGAGCGACGCCTATTAACAGTATGAAAGCGGAAGCTGGGACTCCGAAGTCAATGCTGCCGCCACCTACGGTATTGCTGCGGCGCTGAGACTCTATAAAGGCTTCCGCTGCCGATTCCGCCACGTTCGTTGGCGGGCCTTGGATCCAAGAACCGCCCCCTGCAGTCGTCCGTTTGTTGAAATCGTCAAGCGGACTGGTCATTTTCCGACGAGACCTACTTCGGCCGGCCTATGAGGCAGTGCATTTCGAAAAACCGTCGTGATGGTTGCTCGGTAATGGTCAGGAGTAGAGCCCACGAGATTCACCATTAGTCGGCACAGAGCGCTTATACCCGTCCAGAGGCTTGGCAGTTCCAAGCCAAAGCTTACTGACAGCGTATGCGCGACTGCCGGCAGGCATCAAGTTCAACGCAGGCGGTGTGATGGTCCATCGTCAGCGAACAAACACTGCCTACCTCTCGCCAGCATAGACCATGCTGTGCCCCCACGCCGCCGCCCACACAGGTCCCCGCGCCGGAGATGGCAGAGATCGCTCAATTGCGTGCGGCGCGCTCTGCCTCTCGTTGGATCGCCGCGATCACCTCAGCCACAAGAGCATCCTGGAAGGCCCGGATGAACCGCAGGGTCAGCGCCGGGCGCGCATCGGGTGGAAGTGCAGCAATGAACTGAGCAGCAACAAAGGCGAGCGAATCAACAGTTTCACCAACGTCTACAGACAGAGCTTCAGCTTCTTGAGCATGATTCTGCCTTGCGCTGAAGTGGCCTACAACAGCATCAACAAGTTCTTCGCGAAGAGTTTGCATCGCCACAAATTTCAAGGATCTGCCTGATGGCGCACTGCAGTACCATAGTGCGACATTTTGGCATACCCCAAAAGCCGGAGGAACGGACCGGAATCTTGGCCAGCAATGCAGACCGGGGCGTCTTGAGACTGGCGGACGGCGCCGAGTGCGGACTCTCCGAGGTTGATGCTGTTCATGATGGTCGAAATGTCGGCACGATAACGCTCGGAAGCGTGAGCTTGGCCTTAAGCCTTGATAATGCCGACAAATTCCAGCTCGGGCACGTGCAATTAAGAAGTCGTTCACCGATGATTGCGTAGCTTATGGTTCTGCACTCCGGCGGTCGATGCGCGCCACCGATCGATGATCTAGGTGCAGACAGCGCGGTCATGGCGGCCACCGCGACAATAGGAAACGTCCAGTCACCACCTTCGGCGCTCAAGTCCATTACATGGGGTTGCAATGTTCGCACAGTCGTACCGCGACAAACTACGAGCGGTTAGCTTCTTCTGCGAGATGAGCGCAATTTCATTTGAAAAGCTGATAAGCGAAAGCTTAGTCATCGACTATCCAAACAAATCGACAATCATCAAGAACGGAGATTACCCGGATTTCTTGCTCTATGTGATGAGTGGAGTTGTGGAAATACATAGCGACTCAGGACGTTCCTCGAGCACGGTCGGCATCATGGGGCCAGGCCAGCTCATCTACCTCGCAGCGACACTGCTGCAGGAACCTGCCCTGTCCGAAGCACGTGCGTTGGCTGACTGTCGGATATTGATGATCCCGTCGAGGGTCGTCACGGAGCTCGTGAACACTGACGTTGGCTTCTGCAAGAAGCTCTTGATGTCGTCGATCCGCAGCAACCGCACCCTGATCAGGGACTTGAACAATCAGAAGCTCAGGAACTCGCTTGAGCGGCTCGGCAGCTGGATCCTTCACGAGCATCTCATCCGCAACTCCAACGAATTCGCCATTCCTTTCAAGAAGCAGACCCTTGCTGGCATTATCGGAAGCACACAAGAGAACCTCTCTAGGCTGCTTGTCCAGATCAGTGATCACGGCGTTTTCGTCAGTAGAAACGTTATTCGGATTTCGGATATTGATAAACTAAAGGACCTCGTGAAGCCAAACTTGTCGACGGAAGTGGGACACCTATTGGAAGCTGCGAGACAGGTTCCTGTTTCAATCCAATGAAAGATCCGGCTGCTTTTTCTGTCACCCCTGAGTTATCCGGCCCGGCCCCGGCGGACTGCCAGGAACCGTCGCGGCTTACAAGAACAGATCGGCGCGCAGGCGAGACGCACCACTGATGAGTGTGCCCTTTCGGGGCTCGTGCCGATCCTTGCATTCATGACAAACGTCGTCGCATCCTGCGGTCAGGCTATGCCGGGAGGATCCGATGGGCCAAGCCGCACCTCAACATAAAGCGACGTCTCCCGACAAGACAATGAAACACCTATCATCACCGCCCACCGATATTATTATGGACAATGCCAAGAGCATCAGCACTTTGCTCAAGACCATTGCAAATGAAACAAGGTTCTCTATTTTATTATGCTTGTCTGAACGACCTCACTTTGTTAGCGAATTGATATCGAGAGTCGGGTCAAGGCAAGCCGCAGTCTCGCAGCAACTGGCAATATTACGTCAAGTTGGGATTGTGAAAACTACAAGAAACGGAAAGGGAATTATGTATTCCCTTACTGACAACCGAGTGCGGATGATACTAGACGTGCTTTCTGCAGATCTGAGCGTCTCGGCTGAAGATACCAGTGACGCCGAACGTCGCTGAAATCGTCACCGCCAGTTCTGATGCATGGCAAACCCGGGGATTATCCACTAGCAGGCTGTTGAAGAACTCCCTCGCCCGCAGCGGCGCGGCATGATTCACTCCGATGCGTCAGCACGGAGGTGGATGTGCGGGGTTCGGACGAGAGATCGGGTGCGCTGTTCAGCTACGTCGTCCTTGAGGCTCGTGTCCGGAAGGACCATCCGCTTCGGTCAATCCGAGAGGTGGTCAACGAGGCCCTTGGAGCCATGGGAGCTGACTTCGCGGCGCTGCATTCCCGCACGGGGCGCCCCTCGATCCCGCCGGAGAAGCTGCTACGGGCGATGTCAATGCAACCCATGTCAGCGTCACCGATCCCGAGGCGAAGCTGTACCGCAAGGGACCGGGTATGGAGGCGCGGCTCTGTTTTCTTGGCCACGCCCTGATGGAGAGCCGCTCCGGCCTCCTCGTGGACGCCTGCCTGACCCATGCCGAGCGGATCGCGGCACTGGCCATGATCGAGGGTCGCGCCAATCGCCCTGTGGCGGTGACACTGGGGGCCGACAAAAGCTACGACGCCTCTGACTTCGTGAACGAGCTCCGCAGCATGAACGTGCGGCCCCACGTGGCTCAGAACACGACGCGCCGTGGGCGGTCGGCCATCGACGGGAGGACGACCCGCCATCCCGGCTATGGGGCCAGCCAGCGCGTGCGCAAGAGGATCGAGGAGGCGTTCGGCTGGATGAAGACGGTCGCGGGGACGCGTCGGACGATGCTGTGTGGCGTCGACCGGGTGGGATGGGCCTTCACCTTCGCGGCTGCGGCCTACAACCTGGTCTGCCTACCGCGCCTGCTGGCGGAGACCGGTTGATGGCGAAGGTCCCCGCCTTCGCGAAGGTCTTCGCTGGCCGCTGGCGCATCGTCGAGATGGACGTCTGGGACAACGACGTTCTCGACATCGGCGAGGAGGCCCAACTGACGTTTGAGGGTGCCTCAGACGGCGAGATTGCCTTCGTCGCCCTGAAGGGCTTCCTCGATGTCCGATACGGCTCCCGGGACGGAGCGGCCTGCGCCGAGTTCTCATGGCAGGGCTTCGACGACGGCGATGAAGCCTGCGGCCGCGGATGGGTCAAGATCGGTTCCGCCGGCCGCCTCGTCGGCCATATCTTCATCCATCAGGCCGACGATTCAGGCTTCGTCTGCGAGCGGGGCTGAGTTCTTCAACAGCCTGCTAGGCCTGTCGCTCTGGGCCTCCGTGTCGACCAATGCTTGGTGGATCCACCATCCACGCTGGCGTACCGAGGCCGCAGGCTAGACGGCGGGTTCGCCCACTCAGTCGCCGGTGTTGACGCCCGTCAACGTCCGTGCCGCTGGCACGACAGATCATTACAATAGGTTTTTGACGATTGGGGGCGCCATATGACGCGCATATTGCTCGCCGGCCTTCTGGCTGGCGTCGTTCTGGGAACGGCGGTCGTTGCGCAGACGACATACGGGCAGTTCTCGTCCCGAGGGCGGGAGCAGGAGCAGGAACTCGTCGTCCCTACCCTCGGGGACATCATGCTCGGTATCCAGCTTCGCCATATCAAGCTATGGTATGCGGGCCGGTCGGGAAGCTGGGATCTCGCAGAATACGAGTTGCGTCACCTGCTGCGGGGGCTGGGGCGCGCGGCTCTTCTCTACGCAAACATCCCGGTGGAGCAGATCCAGGCGATTGACGCGCCCATGCTGGAACTCCAGGCGGCCATCCGGGCCCGTGACGCGGGCCGCTTCGTCCGCGTCTACAGGGAGGTCACCGCGGCCTGTAACGCCTGTCACCAGGCCGGAGCCGTCGGGTACATCAGGATCCAGACGCCGTCGGCATCGCCCTTCACCAACCAGTTCTATCCCGGACGTCCTTGAACGCCGGTCGGCAAGGGGAGAGAGGCCGCAATGAAAGCGAAAGATGTCATGTCCTACGGCGTCGTGTCTGTGCAGGACACGGCTCCGCTTGAGGAAGCGGTCCGCGTTATGCTGACGAACCGGATCAGCGGGATGCCGGTGAAGAACGACGCCGGAGAGCTCGTCGGCATGATCTCCGAAGGAGACCTGTTGCGCAGAGCCGAGCTTGCGACAGAACGCCAGCGCCCGAAGTGGCTGGAATTCCTGCTTGGACCGGGCCGGCTCTCTGCGGAGTACGCACAAACTCACGGTCGTTTCGTCGGCGAGGTGATGACGCGGGATGTCGTGAGCGCAGGCGAGGAAACCGACTTGGCCGACGTGGTTCAGCTGATGCAGAAGCACGACATCAAGCGGATCCCGGTGGTGCGAAACGGTCGGCTGATGGGCATCGTGAGCCGTGCCGATCTCCTGCGCGCACTGGACGGAATCCTGGGACGTGGCGAGGTCGCTCCACGGGCTTCCGATCGGGAGATCCGTGCCGCCATTCTGGCGGACCTTGAAGCACAGACCTGGACGCCGATGGCAATGATCAACGTCTCGGTCAGAGACGGGGCCGTCAGTCTCACGGGTTGCATCTCCGACGAGCGCGAGCGCGATGCCCTCCGCGTGCTCTGCGAGAATGTGCCGGGGGTCATGTCGGTGAAGGACGAGATGGTTTGCATCCGGCCCTATGTCGATCCGTACCTCTCGCCGATGATCTGACCGACCGGACGCTCCGGAGCCGCACCGAATTCGCTTAGTCGGGCGCGGCAGCATCGTCGCTAGGTCGACCAGCGAGCCCCTGACTTGCTGCAGGAGATTTCCCGGCTCGCGTTCACGTCAATGACCGACCGTTCCATCACGCCCACCGAACCTCGTTTTTGGGGCAGAACGCCTGCCGAAGCGCTCGCGGCCATGAAGAGCCGGCACGAGGGATTGAGTGATGCCGAGGCGCACACCGGCCGCTAGCCTTGCCGAGTCCGCGGAATTTACGCGAACGATCCTCGGGTGGGTACGTACCAAGAGCGTTTCCCAGCTCTCGTTCCGCGCGGCTGAGTGAGAAAACGAATGAGCAGAAGCACTCATATCGCAGAACCGAATTTTTGCCTTACTGATTGCTGGCAACAAACTCAGGTGCGAGACAATGAGCACTTTTTTCGATGAAAGGCTTTGAGTACCTGTGCCGGCTTCAACGCTACGGTCGCACGTCACACCGATCCTCGCCTTGATATTGGCTCTCATCGTGGCTGCAATCGCGGGGGCGCGGCTCTACTTCGGGCCGGAGGTCGTGACGATCCCGGTGATCCGGAGCGACCTCGTGACAACCGTCGTTGCCACGGGGCATGTAGAGACGCCCTATAGAGTCGATGTGGCCAGCCAAATCATCGGGACCGTCAGCGACGTGCTCGTTGAGGAGGGGCAAAAGGTCTACAGGGGCCAGCCGCTCGTCATGCTGGAAAGGTCAGAGCTGGAGAGCGCAGTGGTTCAGGCCGAGGGCCTCGTGGCGCAGGCTGAAGCCAAACTGCGACAGGTGCGCGAACTCACTGGCCCCGCGGCGGTCGAAGCCCTGAAGCAGGCGCGGGCCACGCTGGCGAACGCTGAGGCATCGTATGAGCGTGCGGATCAACTCGTGAAGTCTGGGCATGGGACGCAATCCGCTCTCGACGCCGCTAAACGCGATCTCGATGTTGCTCAGACCCAGGTGCGGACCGCAGAGTTGCAGGTCTTTACGACGAGCCCCGGAGGCAGCCAAACTGTCGTGGCTGAAACGGAGCTGAAGCAGGCACAAGCCGCTCTCCAGGCAACTCGTGTACGCCTAGGATATTCAATTATCACGGCGCCCCGCGACGGAATCCTCATCAGTCGTTCGGTCGAGAAGGGCACGGTGGTACAGCCCGGCAAGGTGCTGATGGTACTCGCCCCCACGGGAGACACCCAGGTGGTGGTGCAGATCGATGAGCGGAACCTGTCCCTGCTCGCGATCGGCCAATCGGCCCTCGTATCGGCAGACGCTTATCCGGACAAGCAGTTCCCGGCGCACCTCTCCTACATCAATCCCGGCGTGGACATCGCGAGAGCTTCCGTCGAAGTGAAGCTGAGGGTTGACGATCCACCGGACTATCTGCGTCAGGACATGACGGTGTCCGTCGACATCGAAGCTCAACGCCGTGTAGGCGTCCTGGTCGCCCCCGTCCGGGCAATCCACGATCTAGGCTCGGGCGCTCCCTGGGTGCTGGTAGTCCGGCAGGGACGCCCCCGGGAACAGGCGGTGCGCATCGGGCTCAGGGGTAATGCGCAAGTGGAGGTCGTTGAGGGACTTGTTGCTGGCGACCAGCTTGTTCCCCTCGGGACTGGCGTGCGGGCTGGACAACGTATCCGGGCAGTTCCGCCGTGAGACCCTGGCTACCCTTCGAGGCCATCGCCGCCCTGCGCTTCCTTGCCGAAGGTCGGATGCAGTCCGGCTTCATCGTGGGGGGCGTCGCAATCGGCGTCGGGGTCATCATCTTCATGTCAGCCATGCTCGCAGGCTTGCAGGCCAACTTTATCAAGCGCGTGCTGACCTCGCAGCCACACGTTCAGCTGCTTGCGCCCGACCAGGTCGCGCGTCCGCTTCGCGTGGGTTCGGGCGTAATCGAGGACGCCACCGTGCAGCGCCCGGCTCAAAGGAACCTTTCCATAGACCAGTGGAAGAGCGTCACGGCAGCTCTGGAGACCCGCCCGGAGGTACGCGTCGTGTCGCCAACCGTTGCGGGGTCCGCTCTCGCAGTGCGGGGCCAGGCCAGCCGAAGCGTCTCGGTCACGGGTATCGATCCTGATCGGTACTTCCGCGTCGTACGCCTGCCCGACTACATGGTAGCCGGTGACGTTCGTCTTGGCGCAGACGACATCCTCATCGGCATCGAGCTCTCCCGTGACCTCGGCATCGGCATCGGCGACAAGGTCGCGTTGGTCGCCGCACTCGGAAGGGAGCGGATCCTGCGCGTCATCGGTGTGTTCGACCTTGGCAACAAGGGGGTAAACGCCCGCAACGTCTATGTCGGGCTGCGCACGGCACAATCAATGTTCGACCTTGTCGGGGGCGCCACAACGATCGACGTGACACTTGACGACATCTATTCTGCAGACCGTGTTGCCGACGAGGTCGCCTCCATGGCGGCCGTCAGGGCTGACAGCTGGATGCGTACGAACGCGCAATTCTACACCGCAGTTCGGGCGCAAGGGACGTCGAACACTCTCATTCGCCTCTTTGTCGGGCTCTCGGTGGCGTTCGGCATCGCCGCCGTTCTTGTCGTGTCGGTGATCCAGCGCTCGAAGGAGATCGGAATCCTTCGAGCCATGGGTGCCCGCCGCGGACAGATCATGCGCGTCTTCCTCATCCAAGGCGCAGTGCTAGGGTTCACCGGATCGCTCATTGGATCGGCGCTGGGCGCCGCGAGCCTGGTCTCGTGGCACGCGCTCGCACGCCAAGCGGATGGAAGTGAGCTGTTCCCGCTGGTCCTCGAACCGTCGCTGTTCCTCGCCGCTGCGGGGCTGGCCACGCTCGTCGGCCTGATTGCCGCTGTGGCGCCAGCCGTGCGGGCCGCCCAACTCGATCCCGTCGAGGCTATCCGTGGCTGATGTCCTGCAGCTGGTGGGCATTCGCAAATCGTTCGCGATCGGCACGGTCGCCGAGACCGAGGTCCTGCACGGGATCGACCTCCTGGTCCGAGCTGGCGAGTTCGTTGCCATTATGGGCCCATCCGGTTCGGGCAAGAGCACGCTGCTAAACATCATCGGCCTTCTGGACCGCCCGACTTCGGGGCAGATCGTGATCGATGGGCACGATGCCACCAAGATGCCCGATGACGAGATCACCCGCTTAAGGGGTCATACGATCGGGTTCGTGTTCCAGTATCATCATCTCATCGGCGCCTTCACCGCGCTCGAAAACGTCATAATGCCGATGCTCGTGGACCGCGGCTTCGTGGACCACGCTATTGAGACCCGAGCTGAGAGCCTCCTTGAGCGGGTCGGACTGACCCGCTGGCGAGACAACAGGGCCACCGCAATGTCTGGTGGACAGCAGCAGCGGATCGCAGTCGCCCGCGCCTTGGCGATGGAGCCAGCGCTCGTGCTTGCCGACGAGCCGACCGGCAACCTCGACACCAGATCGGCCGAGGCCGTGTTCGAGTTGATGCGCAGCATCAACAAGGAACGCTCGACGACATTCCTCATCGTCACCCATAACCATGATCTCGCGAGGCAATGCGATCGCATCGTCCAGGTCGTCGACGGGCTCATCCTGCCCGAGCACATGAATTGACGTGCTTCTTCGCTTGGAACCGAACAGCGGTTCGCAGGAAGGGCTTTCTATGGCTCAGGATGGAGCGGCCATCGCCGCGAGAGGTTGGCATTGCCGCGGCAAGACATCCGACCGCTGCCTTGGCTGCGCCCTTATCGGCGGGATCCACAACAGGATCAGGCGGTTTGCCAAGACGACTTAGTCACTGTTCTGATTTATTAGCTAACGCCCGAAGATCCCCTTCAAGAACTTGGCGACGGAGTTGCGGCTCTTCTTGCGCTCGAGTTCGGCCGCGTCGCGGATCCAGGCGGTCTGGACGACGCGCCTCTCCCCGGTGAAGGGCTTGTGGCCTTGCCACGAATGGTCCGACCTCAGGAAGGCGAACACGGTGCCCATGGTCGGGGGCACATCGCAGGCGTAGGGCTCGAAGTGCTCGCCGTCGTAGAGGACCCGCAGGCGGCCATCCTCCGGCGCGTCCCACGCGTCGTTCATGTAGACGAGCAGGGTCATCACCTTGCTCGGCCCGTCCGTGTGGATGCGCCCGTCCTTCGCCTGCGAGAGCTTGCGCACCGTGGTCAGGCGCGGGAACGGGCTGAGGTCTTGCCCGAACTTCTCGGAGAGTACCTGCGTGAGCTCGGGGCTTTCCAGCTCCTCGATTGGCCGCCGCCTTCTTCGCGAGGGAGTCGACATGAAGTTCGTCTTCATCGCGAAGCACCGGGGTATCTGGCCGGTGGCATGGCTGTGCGAAGCGCTGGGTGTCTCTCGGTCTGGCTTCCATGCGTGGCTGACAGGCTGCCCAGTGAGAGGGCTCGCGCGGACGAGATGATCACCGCGAGGGTGAGAGCAAGCTTCGTCGGCAGCGAACGGACCTACGGCGCTCGGCGCGTTTGGGCCCAACGAGCCGAGGCTCACGGCGATCAAGGCACGCCTGGATCCGTCCAACCTGTTCCGCGCCAACGTCCAGATCAACGTGTAGCGAGCACTCTCAGCAGCAGTGTTTGGACTGGCCCAATTGACTTATGAACTGCCCCTGGCTCGAGTGTTTGGCGACCCGACGATCCCCCGGAACCGGCGCCAGACTCGGCCCCGGGAGCCACGTAGGAACGCCCGTCAAGGGCCTAGGGTCCGGACTCAATTGATCCAGTAAGCACAAGTGGCGGCGATGAGTGCGCCTGCGAGGTAGTTGCGTGCGAGTTTGTCGTA
>NZ_JBTSWJ010000030.1:0-16001 GCF_054612375.1 Alsobacter sp. R-9
CGCGGCCCCGAGATCCGGAGCGTGCCGGCCGGCCAATCCGAGAAGCCTGCCGCTGTCCGCCGACGCTGCCTCCTGGCAACGTGGCCTGTCCTGCCAGTCTGGCCAAAATCCTCGGCGCCGCCGCCGCTTCCCTCCCCCTTGTGGGGAGGGGCAGGGGTGGGGGTCATCGCCGACGCAGGTCACGCCGGGGCCGGCTCGGCGCTTCCGCCCGCCCGGCAGCGCGACGTCGTGCAGGATCATGATCCTAGAAACGGCCAATTATCCTTGACATGCGATAGATCGCATGCAAACTGCCCCCTGCTTCGCATCGCGGAGGCCCGGGACCGAACTGGCACGTCGGACACGGGCACCCGTCGGGGCTCCGGCCGAGCGTCAGCCGGGGGATGCGGAGGCGGTGGACACGGGACGGGACGAGACGCACCCCGGACCGTGGCAGCCGGCACCGGCGCCTGACGAACGCCGGCGACAGCATCGCCACAGCGTGCGCGGATCGACGGCGGCGAGCGCCGCCCGGATCCCCACCCTTCTACCCCCGTTCATCCCGGGGGCCGCAGACCCGCCGTCGATCCGCGCATCACCCGCAGGATCCGCAGACAGAAACACCGACCCGACGACGACGAGCCCCCGCCGGACTGGCGCCGGGGCCAAAGGGCGTTCGGCGCGGCGCCAGGCGCGGACTGTCGCGCGCTCCCGCCTTCTTCGAAGCACGAGCTGGGCAAGCCCGGCGCGTCGCCCCTCATCCGGCGCTGCGCGCCACCTTCTCCCCGCATGCGGGGCGAAGGGGTGCCCGGCCCCGCGCCTAGCCTTGCGCCGCCTGTCCACCCCCGCGTCGGCGCCGTCTCCCTTCTCCCCGCCGGCGGGGAGAAGGTGGCCCGAAGGGCCGGATGAGGGGCCGCCGCGCTCCCGGGCCGACGTTCACACCCCAAAACCCGCCAGCCGCTCCGGCAGGCGGGCGAGCTGGGCGGCGTCGGCGTTGGCGAAGGCGATGCGCAGGTGACCGTCCTGGCCGGGGCCGAAATAGCCGCCAGGCAACGCGAGCACGCCCCGCTCGGCGGCGAGCCTCTCCGCCACGACCGGCGCCGGGACGCCGGCGAAGGGGTGCGCCACGAAGGCGAAGTAGGCTCCCACCGAGTCGACGCGCCAGCCCGGTGCCTGCCCCATGGCGGCGGAGAAGGCGTCGGCGCGGCGGGTGATCTCCACGCGGTTGCCGTCCCGCCAGTCGGCGAGCGCGCCGATGCCCCAGGCGACGGCGGCCTGCGCGGCGCGCGGCGGGCAGATCTGCACCGTGTCGAGGACCTTGCCGACCTCGTCGAGCAGCGGGCGCCCGGCCATGATCGCGCCGAGCCGGTGGCCGGGCACGCAGTAGCTCTTCGAGAAGCTGTAGAGCCCGATCACGTGGTCGCGCCACGTCGCGTCGGCGAACACCTCGTGCGGACGCTCGCCCGGCCGGGGCAGGAAGTCGCGATAGGTCTCGTCGAGGATCAGCCAGATTCCGCGCCGGCGCGCCAGCGCCGCGAAGCGGGCCACCAGCGCAGGCGGGTAGACGGCGCCGGTGGGGTTGTTCGGCGTGACGAGGACGATGGCCTTCACCCGCTCGTCGATGAGCGCCTCGGCCCGCTCCGGGTCGGGCACGAAGCCGGCGGCGGGGTCGCAGGGCAGGGGCCGCGCCTCGACACCCGTCATGGCCATGGCCATCTCGTGGTTGAAGTACCAGGGGGCCGGCAGCAGGATGGCGTCGCCGGCCTTCGCCACGGCCAGCATGGCGACAAAGAACGCCATGTTGCAGCCGGCGGTGATGGCGGTCTCCTCCGGCGCGATCCGCGCGCCGTAGACCTGCGAGACATGGGCGGCGTAGGCCTCGCGCAGCACCCCGTCGCCCTCGATCGGCCCATAGGCCGCGGTCGCGGCGTCGGCGGTCGCCCGGGCGATGTGCTCGAGCAGCGCCGGATGGGCGGGGTAGCCGGGCACGGCCTGCGACAGGTCGATCAGCGGGCCGCGCGCTCCGCCGTAGCGCTTCGCCCACGCCTTGGCCTCCGGGATCGGCGGGGTGGCGGTGTCGACGAGGCGGGGGTTGACGGCGGCCACGGAATGGCTCCCTTGCAGCGGACGGCTTGCGGGTCGGGCGCCATTCCTACAGGGTTCCGGCCTCCGGTCCAGAGCGGCAGCGGAGCGTTCTGCGCTCCGCGGGGCGTAGGCGAGGGTTCGAGGATGGACGAGAGCAAGCTGAAGGCGCTGCGCGAGCGCTATGCCGACGCCTCCGGCGGGCAGATGTACGACCCGGAGTTCGCCCGGGTCGCGGCCGCGCAGTTCAGCGGTCAGCGCCGCCGCTGGCCCTTCGCCGAGCCCGGCACCTTCGTCGGCGCGCCCTACCGGCCGGATGCGGCGCAGGCGGGGTTCGCGGGGCTCGACGTCGCGCTGATCGGCATCCCGATGGACCTCGGCGTCACCAACCGGGCCGGCGCCCGGCTGGGGCCGCGCGCGGTCCGGGCGGTCGAGCGCATCGGCCCCTTCGAGCACGTGCTGCGGCGCGCGCCGCTGCAGGCGCTGCGGGTCGCCGACGTCGGGGACATCCCGCTGTCGAGCCGCTACAGCCTCGCCGACTGCCACGCCGACATCGAGGCCTATGTCGCCTCCGTGGTGAAGGCAGGCGTCGTGCCGGTGAGCGTCGGCGGCGACCACTCGATCACCTACTCGATCCTGCGCGCCGTCGGCGCCAGCCGGCCCGTCGGCATGGTGCACATCGACGCGCATTGCGACACGTCCGGGCCGTACGAGGGCTCGAAGTTCCACCATGGCGGCCCGTTCCGGAACGCGGTGCTCGACGGCGTGCTCGACCCCGGGCGCACCATCCAGATCGGCATCCGCGGCGGCGCGGAATACCTGTGGGAGTTCTCCTACGAGAGCGGGATGACCGTCATCCACGCCGAGGAGTTCGCCGCCATGGGGCCGGAGGCGGTGATCGCCAAGGCGCGCGAAGTGGTGGGCGACGGGCCGACCTACGTCTCCTTCGACATCGACAGCCTGGATCCTGCGTTCGCGCCGGGCACGGGCACGCCGGAGATCGGCGGGCTGACGACGCGCGAGGCGCTGCAGGTGTTGCGCGGGATGGCCGGCATCGACGTCGTCGGCGCCGACGTCGTCGAGGTGGCGCCGCAGTACGATCCCACCAGCAACACAGCGCAGGCGGCGGCGCAGGTGCTGTTCACCGAACTCTGCCTGATCGACATCGCGCGCGAGAAACGGCGCTGACGGGGCGGCCGCCGCCCCGTCCGTTTCCCCGCGCCGTTTCCTCTTCCCTTTCCCCATCGAACGGATCATCTGCGATGACCTCTCCGCTTCTCTTCCAGCCGCTCCGGCTCGGCGCCCTCGACCTGCCCAACCGCATCGCGGTGGCGCCGATGTGCCAGTACACGGCCGACGACGGCTCCGTGACGGACTGGCACATCCAGCACTGGATGAACCTCGCCATGTCCGGCGCCGGCCTCGTCGTCATCGAGGCGACGGCGGTGGAGCGGCGCGGCCGCATCACCCATGGCTGCGTCGGCCTCTATTCGGATGCCAACGAGCGGGCCATGGCGCGCGTGCTCGCGGCGGCGCGGGCGGTGGCGCTGCCGGGCACGAAGTTCGGCATCCAGATCGCCCATGCCGGCCGCAAGGCCTCGTCGCAGCGCCCGTGGGAGGGCGGCCGCGCGCTCGGCCCGAAGCAGGATCCGTGGCAGACGATCGGCGCATCCGCGATCCCCTTCACCGAGGGCTACCACACGCCCCGCGAGATGACGGAGGATGACTTCGCGGACGTGAAGGCGGCCTTCGTCGAGGCGGCTGTGCGCGCGGCGCGGCTCGGCTTCGACGAGATCGAGCTGCACTACGCCCACGGCTACCTGATGCACTCGATCCAGTCGCCGCTCTCCAACCACCGCAGCGACAAGCGCGGCGGGGCAGGGCGCGTCGCGTTCCTGCACGAGACGGCGGAGGCGGTGCGGGCGGCGGTGCCGTCCTCCATCGCGGTGGGCGCGCGCATCACCGGCTCGGACTGGGTGGACGGCGGCCTGACGGTGGACGACGCGATCGCGCTGTCGGGCGTGCTGCGCGACATCGGCATCGCCTTCGTGTGCGTCAGCTCGGGCGGCAACTCGATGGCGCAGAAGATCCCGGTCGGCCCCGGCTACCAGGTGCACCTCGCCGCAGCGGTGAAGAAGGCCACCGGCATCGGCACGCGGGCGGTGGGCATGATCGTCACGCCGAAGCAGGCCGAGGAGGTTCTGCAGTCGGGCGCCGCCGACCAGGTGGCGCTCGCCCGCGCCTTCCTCGACAACCCGCGCTGGGGGTGGCACGCGGCGCAGGAGCTCGGCGTCGACCTGCCCCGCCCGCCCCAGTACGAGCGCGCCAAGCCCGCCCTGTGGCCCGGAGCCGCCATGGCGCGGTGAGGGGAGGCCGGTCCCTCGGTCTCCCGCGGGCACGAGCCGTAGACCACTCCCGCCCCTCATCCGCCGCGGCGGGAGCGCCACACCATCCGGCGTCATCCCCGGCGGTCCGCGCCAGCGGACCGGGAAGGGGATCCAGTCCCTTAGTCGGAACAGGTGGCGGCGGTTCGCAGGCAAGTCTGGATCCCCTTCCCGACCGGCTCCGCCGGTCGCCGGGGATGACGGTGGAGAGGGATCGCCGCGCCGCGTCCGTCTCCAACGGGCACGCAGTGCGGGAACAGAGCCGACGCCCGAGCGACCGCCTACTCGATCCGGAAGCTCTTCGGATCCCACGAGACCTTGGGATACTTCGGGTCCATCTCCTCCAGCGTCGAGCGGACGATGCGGGCGATGAGGGCATTGCGGGCCCACTTGCGATCGGCCGGGATCACGTGCCAGGGCGCGTGGTCGGTCGAGCACTTCTCCAGCATCGTCTCGTAGGCCTTCTGGTAGTCGTCCCAGAGCTTGCGGTCGTCGAGGTCGGAGGGGTTGAACTTCCAGTGCTTGGTGGGATCGTCGAGGCGCTCCTGCAGCCGTTCCTTCTGCTCCTTCTTCGAGATGTGGAGCATGAACTTGAGGATGGTGGTGCCGTTCTCGGACAGCATCTTCTCGAAGGCGTTGATCTGGTCGTAGCGCTTCTCGACGTCCTTGGCCGGGGCGAGCCTGCGCACCTTGACCACGAGCACGTCCTCGTAGTGCGAGCGGTTGAAGATGCCGATGGTGCCGCGGCGGGGGACGACCCTGTGCGCCCGCCACAGAAAGTCGTGGCCGCGCTCCTCCTCGCTCGGGGCGCGGAAGGCGGTGACACCGACGCCGAGAGGGCCGGTCTGGTTGAAGACGCCCCGGATGGTGCCGTCCTTCCCCGAGGTGTCCATGCCCTGCAGGATCACGAGCAGCGCCCTCTGGCCCTCGGCGTAGAGCCGGTCCTGCAGCGCGTCGATCTTGACGACGTCCTCGGCGAGCTGGGCGCGGGCCCACTCCTCGTTCTCGAAGGAGGAGTCGTCGCGGGGGTCGATGTCGGCGAGCTTCACGCCCTTGCCGGGCGTCACGAGGGACTTGTAGGCCAAGGCATCCACCTCCGGTTGGGCGCTTCCGCAGGAGAGTAATCCCGCGCGCGGCTCTCCGGTAGCGGGATCAGCCCCTCTCGCGCCAGCGGCGGCGCCCCGTGCGCACGCGCGGCGCCTGCGGCGGCAGGTCGGCCGCGGCGAGGCGGGCGGGCAGGATGTCCATGATCGCCCGCCGTTCGGGTGCGCCCATGGCGGCCCAGCGGCTGATCTCGTCGAGCGTGCGCCCGCAGCCGATGCACAGCCCCGAGCCGGAGTCGATCGTGCAGACGTGGATGCAGGGGCTCTCGGTGATCTCCATGGCGCGGACAGCTAGAGGTCCCCGCCCGGAATGGCAACACGTGCGCAGCCGATTCCCGTGCGCGGCGGCGGCCCGCGACCTGACGTCGCGCCGCGGGTCCAGCCCACGAGACCCTTGCCGGCGGCGGGGTTCCTGTCCACGCTGCCGGAAAGGGAGGACGCGCATGACGGTCTGCGTGGGCATCGACGTGGGGACGTCGGCGGTCAAGCTCGTCGTCATGGACGAGGCGCAGGCGATCATCGCCGAGCGCGACGCGCCGCTGCCGATCAGCCGGCCCGGCCCCAATGCCTCCGAGCAGGATCCCGACGACTGGTGGCGGGCCGTCGAGGGCCTCCTCGACTCGCTCGCCGCTGCCGAGCCCGCGCTGACGGCGCGGGTGAGTGCGATAGGGCTCTCCGGGCAGATGCACGGCGCGGTGCTGCTGGGCGCGGACCTGGCGCCGCTGCGCCCGGCCATGCTGTGGAACGACGGCCGCGCGGCGCCGCAGGCGCGCCGGCTGCGGGAGCGGTTCCCTGACCTGCCGCACCTCGTGGGCGTGCCGGCCATGCCGGGCTTCACCGGGCCCAAGATCCCCTGGCTCGCCGAGCACGAGCCGGGGCTGATCGAGCGGGTGCGCACGGTGATGCTGCCGAAGGACTACGTCCGGCTGAAGCTGACCGGGGAGGTCGCCACCGACATGTCGGACGCCGCCGGCACATGGTGGCTCGACGAGGCGCGGCGGGCGTGGTCGCCGGAGGCCGCCGCCGCAACGGGCCTGCCCACAGCCGCGCTGCCGCCGCTGCTGGAGAGCCCGGACCGGGCGGGGACGCTGCGGCCCGAACTGGCGGCGCGCTGGGGCATGGTACCCGGCGTCGTCGTCGCGGCCGGCGCCGGGGACGCGGCGGCCGGGGCCATCGGCATCGGCGCGGTGGGGGAGGGCGACGCGTTCCTCTCGCTCGGCACCTCGGCGCAGCTCTTCGTCAGCACGAGCGCCTACAGGCCGGCCCCCGAGCAGGCGGTGCACGCCTTCTGTCACGCGGTGCCGGGCACGTGGTTCCAGATGGGCGCGATGCTCAACGGGGCGAGCTGCCTCGCCTTCGCGGCGGGTCTCGTCGGCGCGCCCATCGAGACGCTGCTGGCGGAGGTCGAGGCGGCGTATCGCGGGCCCTCCGACGTGATCTTCCTGCCCTACCTCACCGGCGAGCGGACGCCGCACGACGACGCCGACGCGCGGGGCGTGTTCCTCGGGCTCACCCCGGCGACGACGCGGGCCGACCTTATCCAGGCCGTGCTGGAGGGCGTGGCCTTCAGCTTCGCCGACGCGCGCGACGCGCTGGCGGTGGGCGGCACGACGCTGTCGGACGCTGCCGTGATCGGCGGCGGGGCGCGCAGCGTGCTGTGGCTGCGCATCCTCGCCGACGTGCTGGGACTGCGGCTGCGGCGCTACCGGGGCGGCGCGAAGGGGCCGGCCTTCGGCGCGGCGCGCCTTGCCCTCATGGCCCTGACGGGGGAGACCGCGGCGCGCGTCGCGACGGCGCCGGAGGTGCTCGACGAGGCGTTACCGGACGCGGGCCGCCACGCGGACTACGCCGCGCCGCTTGCGCGCTACCGGGCCACCTATCGCGCGCTGCGGGACGCAGGCGTGTTCCGCGCCGCCTGAGACGGCTTTCGACCGGACCGGCGCGCCGGCCGCTTGACTCCGCCGAATAAGTGATCCACGATTAGTAATCACGAATGAAGAAATAACGCCCGCCAACCGGGTGACCATGGGAGGAAGGACCGTGCGACAGGCGCGCACCAGCGGACATGGCTCGAATTCCGTCCTCGTCGGGGACTTCAACGAGCGCGTCGTGCTGTCCACCCTGCGCCGCTTCGGGCCGGCCTCGAAGGCCGATCTCGCCCGCCGCATCGGCCTCACCAGCAACGCCGCCGGCGTCATCGTCCGCAAGCTTGAGGAGAACGGGCTGGTCCGCGCCGTCGGCAAGCGCTACGGCGGCCGCGGGCAGCCGGCGACCGTGCTCGAGCTGGATCCGTCCGGTGCCTACTCCATCGGCGTGCGCATCGACCGCGACATGATCGAGGCGGTGCTGGTCGACCTGTCGGGCGAGATCCTCGAGCGGGTCGTCGTCGACGGCCTGCCCGAGCCGGTCGAGGCCGTGGAGGCGCTCGCCGGGCACGTGCGCCGCTTCCGCCGCCGCCTCGGCAAGGGCGCCTCGCGCCTGTCCGGCCTCGGCGTCGCGACCCCCTACAACCTCGGCAGCTGGCTCAACGAACTGGGTCTTCAGGCCGAGACGCTGAAGGCGTGGGACGCCTTCGACCTGCAGCCGGCGCTGCAGCAGGCGACCGGCCTCGCGGTGGTGATCGAGAACGACGGCTCGGCCGCCGCCTGCGGCGAACTGCTCTACGGCCATGGGCGCGAGCTCGACGACTTCCTCTACCTGTTCATCGGCCCGGCGCTCGGCGGCGGCGTGGTCCTGGGCGGCAACTACCTGCGCGGGCGCAACGCCAATGCAGGCGACCTCGCCGTGGTGCCCGTGGGCCACTCGACGCTGCCCTCCGCGCCGGCGCCGCGCGGGCCGCAGACGCCGCTGATCGCGCGGGCGTCGCTCGCCGCGCTCGCCCGGCACCTGCGCTTCCGCGGCGTGCCGCTGCGCTCGACGCTCGACCTCGACGGCGCCATCGAGGCGGCGCCGAAGGCGTTCGCCGAGTGGATGGACGACGCTGCCGAGGCCATGTCCTGCCCGGTGCTGACGGGCGCCCACATCCTCGACGTCGACCACGTGGTGCTGGCGGGCGACCTCTCGCACGAGCATCTCGCCCCGCTCGCCCAGCGGCTCGCCGCCTGCTGCGCCGAGCGCGTCGCGGAATCACGGAAGCCGCCGCAGATCCTCGTGGGCGCCGTGGGGCGCGACGCCGGCGCCGTCGGCGCGGCGAGCCTGCCCGTCCACGTGAGCTACAGCCCGTTGCGGGAACTGCTGACGGGCGACACGCCCGAGGCCTTCATGGAGGTGCTGGCATGACCGACCGACCCACGGCCACCATCCACGACATCGGCAAGGTCGCGCCCGTCCTGGAGATGCGGCACATCTCCAAGACGTTCCCGGGCGTGAAGGCGCTGTCAGACGTGCAGCTCACCATCTGGCCCGGCGAGGTGCACGCGCTGATGGGCGAGAACGGAGCCGGCAAGTCGACGCTGATGAAGATCCTCTCCGGCGCCTACCAGGCGGACGCCGGCAGCGAGATCCGCATCGGAAGCCAGGCCGTCACCATCGCCGGCCCGCAGGCGGCGCGGGAACTCGGCGTCGCCATCATCTACCAGGAGCTGGCGCTCGCCCCGAACCTCACCGTCGCCGAGAACATGCTGCTCGGCCGCGAGACCGGCCGGGGCGGCTTAATCGACCGCGGCGCGATGGCGCGCGAGGTCGGCCCGATCCTCGAGCGGCTCGGCGTGCAGTTCCGGCCCGGCACGCTGGTCTCGACGCTGTCGATGGCCGAGCGCCAGCAGGTGGAGATCGCCCGCGCGCTGCACGCCAACTCGCGCATCCTGGTCATGGACGAGCCGACGACGTCGCTCTCTTCCCGCGAGACGGAGGCGCTGTTCGCGCTCGTGCGCCAGCTGCGCGCCGAGGGAATGGCGATCATCTACATCAGCCACCGCATGGCCGAGGTCTACGAGCTCGCCGACCGCGTCAGCGTGCTGCGCGACGGAACCTATGTCGGCACGCTGGGCCGCTCGGAGCTGTCCGCCGAGGCGCTGGTGCGCATGATGGTGGGGCGCGACCTCTCCTCGTTCTACAAGAAGGAGCACGACGCCCACCAGAGCCGTGGCCCGGTGATCCTGTCGGTGCGCGACGTATCGGACGGGCGGCGGGTGCAGCCCTGCTCGCTCGACCTGCACGAGGGCGAGGTGCTGGGCATCGCCGGCCTCGTCGGCGCGGGGCGCACGGAACTCGCGCGGCTGATCTACGGGGCGGACAAGCGCGACTCGGGAACGGTGACCCTCGACGGCAAGGCGATCACGCCGCGGTCTCCGGAGGACGCCATCGCGGCGGGCCTCGTCTACCTGACGGAGGATCGCAAGCACCTCGGCCTGTTCCTCGACATGACGGTGCGCGAGAACATCAACCTCGGCGTCATCGCCCGCGACAGCTTCGCTGCCGGGATCCTGAACCTCGCGCTGGGCCGCAGCCGGTCCTCGGCCGCGGTGAAGGCGCTCGGCATCCGCGTGCCGCACGACGTCGTCAATGTCGGCGCGCTGTCGGGCGGCAACCAGCAGAAGGTGCTGCTGTCGCGCCTGCTCGAGACCAAGCCCCGCGTGCTGATCCTCGACGAGCCGACGCGCGGCGTCGACATCGGCGCCAAGTCCGAGATCTACAGGCTGATCGACGACCTCGCCCGGCGCGGCGTCGGCGTGATCGTCATCTCGAGCGAGCTGCCGGAGATCGTCGGCATCTGCGACCGCGTGCTCGTGATGCGCGAGGGCCACATCGCCGGGGAGGTGGGCGGGCCCGGGGCGCCGCCGATTTCCCAGGAAGCCATCGGCGCCATCGCCACCGGCGCCACCCGCGGCCTCGCCGCCTGACCCGAGACGTCGGAGACACGCCATGACCAGCGTCGACATTGCCGGCCAGGACGCACGCACCAAGCTCGCGCTGCGCGGCGCCCTCCAGGCCATGGGCATGCTGCCCATCCTCATCCTGCTCGCCATCCTGTTCCAGCTGCTGTCCGGCTACTCGCAGACCGGCAGCTTCGCCACGGCGTGGGCCGACGGGCGGTTCATGAGCTGGCAGAACCTTTCGATCGTCGCGCAGCAGGCGTCGATCAACACGGTGCTGGCGGCGGGCATGACCTTCGTCATCCTGACGGGCGGCATCGACCTCTCGGTCGGGTCGATCCTGGCGGCCTCCGCCATGGTCGCGGTGATGGCGTCGAAGATCCCCGAGTGGGGCATGATCGGGGTGCCGCTGGCGATCCTGATGGGGCTGGCGCTCGGCCTGCTCAACGGCGCGCTGATCGCCTTCTTCAACCTGCCGCCGTTCATCGTGACGCTCGGCTCGCTGACGGCGGTGCGCGGCTTCGCGCGATTGCTGGGAGAGGACAAGACGGTCTTCAACCCGCAGCTGCCCTTCGCCTTCATCGGCAACGGCAACCTGTTCGGCATCCCGTGGCTCGTCATCATCGCCTTCTCGGTGGTGGTGATCTCCTGGTTCGTCCTGCGCCGCACGGTGCTTGGCGTGCGCATCTATGCGGTCGGCGGCAACCCCGACGCGGCGCGCCTCTCGGGCATCAAGGTGTGGGTGGTGCTGCTGTTCGTCTACGGCGTCAGCGGCGCGCTGGCCGGGCTCGGCGGCGCCATGTCGGCGGCGCGGCTCTACGCGGCGAACGGCCTGCAGCTCGGCCAGTCCTACGAGCTCGACGCCATCGCGGCGGTCATTCTCGGCGGCACCAGCTTCGTCGGCGGCATCGGCTCCATCTGGGGCACGCTGATCGGCGCGCTGATGATCGCCGTGCTGTCGAACGGCCTGATCCTCGTCGGCGTGTCCGACATCTGGCAGTTCATCATCAAGGGCTTCGTGATCATCGGGGCGGTCGCGCTCGACCGCTACCGGCTGAAGGGTTCGGCGCGCACCTGAGGCGCCGGTTCCGTCGACCACCGGAGGCCGTCGGGCCACCGGATTTCTCGGGGTGGGGGTGGAACGGTCGCCCCCCGTCCATCGACAAAGACCGACAACACCCGTGGAGGACCTTCCATGAAATCCGTCCTGCTCGCGGCCGCGGCCGCCCTCGCCCTCTCCGCCGGCGCCGCCTCGGCCAAGGAACTCAAGTCGATCGGCATCTCGCTCGGCTCGATGGGCAACCCGTTCTTCGTCGCGCTCGCCAAGGGCGCCGAGGACCAGGCGAAGAAGGTGAACCCGAACGTCAAGGTGACGGCGGTCGGCTTCGACTACGACCTCGGCAAGCAGTTCACGCAGATCGACAACTTCATCGCCGCCGGCGTCGACATGATCCTGCTGAACCCGGGCGACGCCAACGCGCTCGAGCCGGCGATCAAGAAGGCGCAGGCCGCCGGCATCCTCGTCGTCGCGGTCGACACGGCGGCCAAGGGCGCCGACCTCACGGTCACGACGAACAACGTCCAGGCCGGCGAGATCGCCTGCCAGTACATCGTCGACAAGCTCGGCGGGAAGGGCGACGTGATCATCCAGAATGGCCCGCAGGTGTCGGCCGTGGTGGATCGCGTCAACGGCTGCAAGAGCGTCTTCGCCAAGGCGCCGGGCATCAAGGTGCTGTCGTCCGACCAGGACGGCAAGGGCTCGCGCGACGGCGGCCTCGCGGTGATGCAGGGCCACCTGACCCGCTTCCCGAAGATCGACGCGGTGTTCGCGATCAACGACCCGCAGGCGATCGGCACCGACCTCGCCGCCAAGCAGCTCAACCGCTCGGGCATCATCATCACGGCCGTCGACGGCGCTCCGGACATCGAGGCGTCGCTGAAGGACCCGAACAGCCCGCAGATCCAGGCCTCGGCCAGCCAGGACCCCTACGCCATGGCTCAGCTCGCGGTGCGCCTCGGCGTCGAGGCCCTCAACGGCAAGAAGCCGGCCCAGACCGTCACGCTGATGGAGTCGAAGCTCGTCACGCGGGACAACGTGAAGGACTACAAGGGCTGGTCGGCGCCGCGCTGAGCCGCGACCGCAGCATCCGGACCTTCGGGCGGGCGGGGGAAACCCCGCCCGTCCTGCATGGCGGGACCCCGATGCCCCCCATCGCGCCGGCGCGCGCTTGGCCTATACTGCCGGTGCCGCATCTGCCGGAGCGACCGATGACCGACCCCCGCCTGCCCCTCCTCGCCGAACTGGAACGCCGCATCCTGTGGCTGGCCTCGTGGACGATCCACCACGCCAACCACGTACGGCCGGGCGACGAGGTGAAGATCGGCGGCCACCAGGCCTCCTCGGCCTCGCTGGCGACGATCATGACGGCGCTGTACTTCGCGGCGCTTCGACCGCAGGACCGGGTGGCGGTGAAGCCGCATGCCTCGCCGGTGTTCCACGCCATCCAGTACCTCGCCGGCCAGCAGAGCCGGGGGAAGCTGGAGGCGTTCCGCGCCTTCAAGGGCGCGCAGAGCTATCCCTCCCGCACGAAGGACGTCGACGACGTGGACTTCTCGACGGGCTCCGTCGGCCTCGGCGTGGCGCAGACGCTGTTCTCCTCGCTCGTGCAGGACTACGTCACCGCCCGCGGCTGGATGAAGGGCCGCCCGGAGGGCCGCATGGTGGCGCTCGTCGGCGACGCCGAGATGGACGAGGGCAACATCTACGAGGCGCTGATCGAGGGCTGGAAGCACGGACTGCGCAATTGCTGGTGGATCGTCGACTACAACCGCCAGTCGCTCGACAGCGTGGTGCGCGAGGGGCTCTGGCAGAAGTTCGAGAGCATCTTCCGCGGCTTCGGCTGGGACGTGGTGATCCTCAAGTACGGGGCGCTGCAGGAGGCGGCCTTCGCCGAGCCGGGCGGCGAGCGGCTGCGCCAGTGGATCGACAACTGCCCGAACCAGCTCTACTCGGCGCTGACCTTCCAGGGCGGGGCGGCCTGGCGTCGCCGGCTGCTCGACGACATCGGCGACCAGGGGCCGGTGACGCGGCTCATCGAGAAGCGCTCCGACGCCGAGCTCGCGGCGCTCATGGGCAACCTCGGAGGACACGACCTGCCGAGCCTCGTCGAGGCCTTCGAGCAGGCGTCGACGCATGATCGCCCGGTCTGCTTCATCGCCTACACGATCAAGGGCCATGGCCTGCCGCTCGCCGGCCACAAGGACAACCATGCCGGCCTGATGACCCCCTCCCAGATGGAGAGCTTCCGCACGGCGATGGGCGTGCGCCCCGGCCACGAGTGGGACAAGTGGGAGGGAGCCGGCACCGACGCCACGGCGCTGGAGCGCTTCGTGCGCGAGGCGCCGTTCTTCCGCGAGGGGCCGCGGCGGCTCGCCGCGCCGACGGTGCCGGTGCCCGCCGCGCTGGACGTGCCGGCCCATGGCGGCAAGCCGGTATCGACGCAGATGGGCTTCGGGCAGATCCTCAACGAGGTGGCGCGGGAGGACACGGCGCTGGCTTCCCGCATCGTCACCACCTCGCCCGACGTGACGGTGTCGACCAACCTCGGACCGTGGGTGAACCGGCGCGGGCTCTTCGCCAAGGAGCGCATGGCCGACACCTTCAAGGCCGAGCGCATCCCCTCGACGTACACGTGGGAGTTCGGGCCGAAGGGCCAGCACTTCGAGCTGGGCATCGCCGAGTCGAACCTGTTCCTGATGCTCTCGGCGCTGGGGCTGTCGCACTCCATCAACGGCGAACGGCTGCTGCCGATCGGCACGGTCTACGATCCGTTCATCTACCGGGCGGCGGACCAGCTGAACTATGCCTGCTACCAGGACGCCCGCTTCATGCTGGTGGCGACGCCCTCGGGCGTGACGCTGGCGCCCGAGGGTGGAGCGCACCAGTCCATCGGCACACCGCTCGTGGGGCTGGCGCAGGACGGGCTGTGCAGCTTCGAGCCGGCCTTCGTCGACGAGCTCGGCGTCATCTTGCGCTTCGCCTTCGACTACATGCAGCGCAACGGCGAGGGCGATCCCGACGAGACGACGTGGCTGCGCGACCAGACCGGCGGCTCGGTGTACCTGCGCCTCTCCACCCGCCCCATCGAGCAGCCGCCCCGCGCGATGAGCGAGGACCTCGCCCGCGACATCGTCAACGGCGCCTACTGGATGCGGCGGCCCGGGCCGAACGCCTCCGTCGTCATCGCCTACCAGGGCGCGGTCGCGCCGGAGGCGATCGCCGCGACGGGGCTGCTGTCCGAGGACCGCCGCGACGTCGGGCTGCTCGCCATCACCTCGGCCGACCGGCTCAACGCCGGGCACCAGGCGGCGGAGCGCGCCCGCCAGCGCGGCATGGACGACGCGATGAGCCACGTCGAGCGGCTGCTCGCGCCGCTGTCGCGCGACTGCGGCATCGTCACCGTCATCGACGGCCATCCGGCCACGCTGGCGTGGATCGGCGGGGTGATGGGCCACCGGGTGAAGGCGCTCGGCGTCGAGCACTTCGGCCAGACGGGTACCATCGCCGACCTCTACCGCCACCACGGCATCGACGCGAACGCCATCGTCCACGCGGCGCAGGCGGTGAGCAGCGGCCGCACCGTGCGCTATCTGCGGGCGCTGCCGGACTGACGGCGGGACGGCAGGACCGGCGTCCTGCCCCCAGACCCTCGACGCGGCAACTTGAAGCTGCGAAACTGCGGCCGCCTCGACGGAAGGGCGCAGGGCTCCGCCGTCGTTCGTCCTTTGCGCGCTGGAGAGCTGCCTTGCGACCCATGGTCCGTCCGGCCCTCGCCGTTTCCCTTGCAACTCTGGCGCTTCTTGCGCCGGCTGCGCCGGCCCTTGCCCAGATGGCCCTGCCGATTCCGGGCTCCGGTGCCGCGCCGCCGACGCCTTCGCCCGCCGCCGGGGGCTCGGCCGTGCCGGGAGCCGCCCCGCGCCCCGCCGGTCCGCCCGGCTTCCCGATGCCGGCGCTGGGGGAGGCGACGCTGCCGCCCTCCATGCGCCGCCCGGCCGCCGACCCGATGGTGAATCCCGCCCTGGCCGTCCCCCAGACGGCCCAGCCGGCGAAGCCGCCGAAGCCTGCCGCCCCTGCTGCCGCTACTGCGGCCAAGCCTGCCGCGCCTCCCGCGCCAGCGGCCGTGACGGCTGCTCCCGCCGCGCCTGCGCCGGCCGCGCCTGCGCCGGCCGTGGCCACGGCTCCGGCGCCGGTCGAGCCCGCCGGCCCGCGCGGACCCGTGCGCGTCATCTACCAGGGCGGGACTCCTGCCGGTTCGCCCGCCGCGCCTCCCGTCCCAACCGCGCCGCCCGCGGTGGCCGCCACGCCGCCGGCTCCCGTGCCTGCGGCCCCGCCGGCCGCCGTGGCGAGGCCCGCGACGCCGCCACCGATGCCTGCACCTGTGGAGGTCGCGAAGCCTGTTGCTCCTCCGGCGCCGCCTCCGCCCGCGGTCGCGGCGTCTCCGGTGCCGCCCGCGCCGCCGGCCGTTGCGGCGAAGCCCGCCACGCCTCCCGTCCCGGCCACCGCCGCCGCGCCTGTCGCACCCGCGCCCGCGCCGACGACCGTTGCGACGCCCGCGCCTGCACCGACCGCTCCCGCCATG
>NZ_JBTSWJ010000031.1:0-13967 GCF_054612375.1 Alsobacter sp. R-9
GCGGCTTGCGCCGCGATCCACCCGCCGACCTGGTGCAAGCTCTATTCAGGGAAACGCCACGGCCGCGACGATAGCCCCCCGGCCGGCCCGCTCTCATCATCTAGGGCCGTAGGGACGGCCGGGGGCGGGCCACGCGCGCAAGCATTAGCGTATTTAGCTATTTACGTATCAACGTGCATAAGGCTCGATCGGCGGCAATCCGT
This sequence comes from Alsobacter sp. R-9, assembly GCF_054612375.1. Taxonomy (NCBI): domain Bacteria; kingdom Pseudomonadati; phylum Pseudomonadota; class Alphaproteobacteria; order Hyphomicrobiales; family Alsobacteraceae; genus Alsobacter; species Alsobacter sp. R-9. The sequence continues at coordinate 204 of NZ_JBTSWJ010000031.1, forward strand.
GCTGTGCCAGAACCGCCGAAAGCCCGGCCTCGGCCATCGCCTGAATTGTCGTTCCCTCTGCATCCGCGAGCTGGCGAAGGCGCTGCCAGTCCGATCGCCGGACCTTGACCGTAAGCGCGACAGTCTCGCCCCCTCCCCTCTTTCGCCTCGGCGTCGGGATTTCCACGGCCGGGCGATCGTCCTCGATCGCTGCAAGGCTGGTGGCCTCCGCGCCGGCCTTCGGGCGGGTGAAGGCCGCGAGGCCGGTTGCTTTCTTTGCCATAGGTTTCGCTCCTTCAATACGCGCTTACGTATTTAGCTATTTACGTTCTAACGTGCCTTTAATCCACGCCCACAAAGCCCGGATTTCCTCCGCTGCTTTCCCTTCGGCCTCGAACTCCGTCACGGCGCTGCCAGTCGTGACGGCGCGGGCGAACGCGCGCCGGTCGGTAATCTCGCCGGGAACGATCGGCAGTCCGTAGGCTTCCAGCGCCGCGCGCGTCTCCCCGATCTCGGGCGCACGGAACGGGCAGGCAGACAGGACGAACGCGCCGCGCACTTTCGCGGCCGCCACGATCTCGACGGCGGCCGGGACCGCAGCGAGGTCAAACGCGGACGGTCTGACCGGAATCAAGACCAGCTCCGACCTTCGGGCGATCTGGCCGGCCGCCGGGGCGGCATGGGGCGGGGCGTCCACTACGGCCAAGGTCATGCCCTCGCCCTCGGCCGCCCTAAGCGCGGCGTCCAGCTCCCCGGCCTGCGCCGTGGCGACGATCGGCGTTCCGGCTTCCCGCGCGCTCGCCCATGCGGTCGCGCTCTCCTGTGGGTCCGCGTCGATGACGCAAACCCGTTCGCCGGTCGCCTCGGCCGCCACGGCGGTATGAACCGAAAGCGTGGTTTTTCCGCTCCCGCCCTTCTGGCTCAAAAACGCAATGACGTTCATGCGTCAATCCTTCTTTGCGTGAATACGTATTGAAGCATATAGCTAAGGACGTTACTACGTCTTTAAGCTAGTGCGGCCATTCCTCGGCCGGCCAGTCGCGCGACGTGTGGATGACGCGCACGATCACGACGCTTTCCCGGCCCCCCACGTCCCGCAGCTCATAGGCGATGATGTAGGGATGACGGGCGAGGGACTTTTCATAGGTTCCGCTCACCCGCCCCGGCCGGCCGGTCGCAAATTCGCCGAGCTTGTTCCCGGCGTCCTCGATCGCATCCACGACCCGTTCGGCGGCGAATGGGTTGTCCTCTGCGATATAGCGCAGGATTTCGAGGTTATCCCGCTGCGCCTCAATCGACCAGACAACCGGCCTCATCCGCGCGCGGCTTTCCGGCGCTTCGCTTCCTCGATAACCTCACGCATTTCCGCGACGGCCTGCGCATGGGGGATCACTCGGCCGGCCGCTGCATCAGCCATGCCGCGCTTGATACCGTCGATGATTTCAAGCTCGCGATCGACATAGGCGGCGACGGCCTCGCCGGCGAGGAAGGATTTGCTTCGCTGCGTGTCGTTCGCGATCCGGTCGAGCTTTTCTTTCACATCGGGCCTAACCCGAATCGTCATGGTGGTGCTGGCGGTCATGGAATCGCCTCCGTGTGTTGAATTGTGTACACTCTAGCACGTTTTCCCGGCCGCCGCCATCGCCTTCTATCAAGGTAATACGTTTACACGTCAATACGTATTAACGTAAATAATTAAGCGCCGACCTTGCCCTTCACTCCCTCTCGAAAGCCATAGGACGCTGGTCGCAGGCGCGAGCGGTGCGGATTAGGTAGTGGGGGTGCCGTTTCCCGGCCCGCCTATACGCGGGCCGGAACCGCCGCAGGGCTGCGTAAGCAGCCCGAACAGCGGCGACCGCTTATGTTTTGCCTCTTAGATAAAGATCAGATGGGGATTCAGTCTGGTTATCGGACTCACGTTTCATGAAGTTTTTCGCCATGCGCACAAGGGCCTGTCCTAGCGGGCTATCGCCGGCGTCGATCTGCGTTCGCTCATCGAGGGGCAGGGTGGTCTTGTAGGCGTCGATTGCCTCGCTCCAAGCCCGCTGATCCTGTCCATGATCGGCGGGCGGGGGTGGAGCCTTGCCGAACCGTCCAAGGAACTGCCGGGCCTTCTCCGGCAGGGACAGGCGATAGGCGTTGCTGGCCTGCTGCACCTGTGGGCCGCGCCCTTCGTTCCCGGTCGGCTCATAGCGCCGCAGCCAGTCAATGAAGCCATGCGCCCGCAGATTCTTCAGCGCCCGCACGATCGTATCGCGCGACCGGCCTAGCCGATCCATGATCGTGGTGATTGACGGCTCAAGCCGGCCGGTGCGGAAGTCGATGAGATTGACGAACAGCCGCAGCACGTCCAGCGCCACCGATCCTAGCGGCCCGCTGCGCTCGCCCTTCTCGTGCAAGCCGGCCTCGTTGTAGATTTCGGCCGCCTTCAAGATCGCCTGCACGTCCTTGCGCGTCGTCGGCCGCCATATGCGGCCCTCCGATCGTCCCCGGATATGGCTATGCCGGCGAACTGGTGTCGGGCAGCGTGGGGCAGGGGGCGGAAAGATCAACCCTAGCGCGGTCTGTCCCGATCCCCGCAGGGCGGCCCGGCGCTCATGGGCGAGCGTCGTAAGCTCGCCGGCCTCGTCGTCGGTGAGCTGGCCCGCGCCGTATCGAGTCCAAACCTCCCGCATGATTTCATCAAGCGCGTTCCCGCGCGCGCAGCCGATCGCGGCCGCGTAGTGCGTCCTCAACATATGCCCTCGTCCTTCCTTTTGAAGGACATGACAGCGCGGACGGCAGGCACAGCTTTCCCCGTTTCCGCAAGAATCAATCTTGCGAATTGGAGTGCTCTAGCGTAGATAAGGGGAGACTTTGATGGCCCCGGCTCTACGGTGTGTCTGACGGCCTATAAAACGCTCGACCGCGCCAACGGTCGGGCGTTTTGCCGTTATGTCCCTTGCTTCGCTTCGATATAGAACCTCAACGCTTCCTCGATGATCGGCGCGCGCCCTCGCAAGCCCGCGTCGTCCTTCAGGCGGTCAATCGCCGCGACCAGCTCGCCGGGCAGATCGGCCTGCACAAGAATCCGGCCCTCCGCGCGCCAACGGGCGCGCAGGTTTCGGACACTTTCCAGCTTAACTTGTTCTCGGGTGCGACTCGCCATGTCTACATGAAGAGACGAAATCGCCCGATTCTGCAACCCTTTGCGTAAGGGGGCGAGAAAGGCACTACTTCTAGGGCCGGGCGACTAAACGTAGTTGCGTCAATGCGTATCCACGTCAATGCGTTCTATGGCCCGGTAGAGGGTAGAGCGATGCACACCCAAGAGCCGGGCAACCTCGGCCGGCTTCTTGTCCTCGCTGATGAGCTGGCGGGCGTGTGCGATCTGCTCGGCCGACAGGGCAGGGGGGCGGCCGAACCGAACGCCCTTCGCCTTCGCCGCCGCGCGGCCGGCGCTCGTGCGCTCATGGATCAAGCTGCGCTCGAACTCGGCAACGCCGGCGAAGAAAGTCAGCACCATGCGCCCGGCCGGCGTCGTCGTGTCGGCCCACGGCTCGGCCAGCGAACGCAAGCCGGCCTCGGCGTGGCCGATCCGCTCAGCAATGTCGAGAAGATCGCGCGTCGATCGGGCGAGGCGATCAAGCCGCGTCACCGTCACCACGTTCCCGGGCTGCAAATGGTCCAGCATCTTCGCCAGCTCGCGGCGGCCGCGCTGCGCGCCGGATGCCTTTTCCTCGAACACGCGCTTGCAGCCGGCCGCTTTCAGCGCCGCGCGCTGCTGGTCGAGAGTCTGGCCGTCGGTCGAGACGCGGGCATATCCGATAAGCAAGGGCAGGGGCTTCCTCGTGGGCGACATGCCCGGAATCTACCTCGTGCAAACCGTCGCGGAAATCCCTATTATGCGACAAGAAAGCTGTCGCGGGTTTTGGAATTTTTGCGACAACGCAGCATCATCGAAATTGGTTGAACAATGAAGTCGCCTGAACTCCACATACTTGAGAGAATAGAAGCCCTCCGCGCCGAACTCGCACGTCCTGTTGTCGTGGCGCTTGACGGGGGAAGCGGCTCCGGTAAGTCAACGATTGCGGCAAGGTTGGCGAAGCTGACCGACATAGCCTTGGTTACGCTCGATGATTTCTATCAAACGCAGGTTCCCGAATCCGAGTGGCCTCACAAAACCGTGGCGGAGCGGTTGAATCGCGTTTTTGAATGGGACCGCGTTCGCGAGGCAATAGAGCCTCTACGCAAGGGGGAACCTGCACAGTGGCGAGCTTTCGACTTCATGCAGGGACTAGGCCCGGATGGCACTTACAGCCTCAAGAACGAATTTACCGAAGTCGCGCCAGCGCCCACGATTCTGCTCGAAGGAGCTTATTCCGCATCTCCGTTCCTTCGGGATTTGATCGACCTCGCCGTGATCGTGGATGTGCCGACCAAAGTGCGGCATGAACGGACTGCTGCGCGCGAACAGGGCGCGGAGGGCTTTTTAGCCGCGTGGCACGCTGTTTGGGACGATGTTGAAAGCTACTATTTCGAGCGCGTCTGCCCGCCAAGGTCTTTTGATCTGGTGATCCAGAATTAAATTCCTTCGCGCCCCTTATGTCGCGCAAATCCTGAAACCTGCACCACGTCCGCAGCGGCGCGGAATCCGGGCCGCGACGTGTCGCGAAAGTCAGTCGCACAAGTTTGACTTTCGCACCTGATTTTTGCGACAGATTTTTCCCTGCAAAATCAGCGCCGGCGATTTTGTCGCAAAAATCAGGAATTTCGCGACAAATTGATCGCGCCCCGGAATGCGAAGCCCCGCTGTCGGCCATTGTCTGAAGTTCCTCACGGGCAGGCGCTTGATACTTTACTAACTTGTCTGTAAAGTTTGGCTACTCTCACTGAATGGTGCTATCATGCCTGCCGCCCACTCGAACCGCTGGGTTCTTCTGGTGACCGTCGCCGCCGGTCTCCTGCTTATCGTTCTGGACAATTCGGTCCTCTACACGGCCCTGCCTACCCTGACGCGCGAGCTTGGCGCGACGGCAACGCAAGGGTTGTGGATCATCAACGCATACCCCCTCGTCATGGCCGGCCTGCTGCTCGGCACCGGGACGCTGGGTGACAGGATCGGTCACCGGCGCATGTTCCTCATCGGCCTCGTGCTGTTCGGTGTCGCGTCGATTGTGGCGGCCTATTCGCCTACAGCGGAAATCCTGATCGGGGCGCGGGCCTTTCTGGCGGTCGGCGCGGCGGCGATGATGCCCGCGACACTCGCCCTCATCCGCGTCACCTTCGAGGATGACCGGGAACGCAACATCGCCATTGCGATCTGGGGGTCGTTGTCGGTCGTCGGCGCTGCGCTCGGACCGATCATCGGCGGTTTTCTGCTCGGCCATTTCTGGTGGGGGTCGGTGTTCCTCATCAATGTGCCGGTAGTGGTCGCTGCCTTCATTTCGGCGCTGATCGTTGCGCCGAAGGTGGCCGGCGATGCGACCAAGCCTTGGGACGTGGTGTCGTCGTTTCAGGCATTGGTGGCGCTGTCGGCTTTTGTGATCGCGATCAAGGAATCTGCCCATGCCGGGCAGTCGTGGGCCGTCCCCGCTATTTCGCTGCTGGTTGCCATCCTCGCCGGAGCGCTGTTCGTCCGCCGGCAACTGCGCCTGCCGTTCCCGCTGCTCGACTTCTCGATCTTCCGCAATGCCGCGTTCACATCGGGCGTTCTAGCGGCCGCGTTCTCCCTGTTCGCCATCGGCGGTGTTGAGCTTGCTACGACGCAACGCTTCCAGCTCGTTGCGGGCTTCACGCCGCTGGAAGCCGGGATGCTGGTTTCGGCGGCGGCGCTCGGATCATTGCCGACTGCGCTGCTCGGTGGTGCATTCCTGCATCGTATTGGCCTACGTATCCTTATAGCTGGCGGGCTTGCGGCGGGATCGCTGGCGGTCCTGCTTGCGACATGGGGCATCACTCATGGCCTTGGCTGGCTGATCGCCGGTCTGGCGCTGACCGGTGCCGGCGTAGGTGCAACAATGTCGGTGGCATCAACGGCTATTGTGGGCAATGTGCCTGTGCATCGCGCCGGCATGGCGTCGTCGGTCGAGGAAGTGTCCTACGAGTTTGGCAGTCTGTTCGCTGTCACAATTCTCGGAAGTCTTTTGGCCTACCTCTATACGGTCAACGTCGTGTTCCCCGCCGGAACCTCGGAAGCGGCCCGCGACAGCATGGCGTCGGCGCTGGTCTTTGCCAACGAGGCGGGGGCCGATGGTGTTGTCGTGCGTCAAGCGGCAGGAATCGCATTCGACCACGCCTATACGGTCGTCATGTACGTGGCGGCGGGTGTTCTGGCCGTGGGTGCCCTGATCACCGGCATCCTGTTGCGGCGCTACGGTCCCGGCTCGCAATCGTCAGCCTATCCCACACAACACTAAGGAAGCCGACATGGCGAGAGCCAGCAAGCGCCTCGAAGTGCTTGAAGCCATTGTGAGCATCATCGAGCGTGACGGCCTCACCGCCGTCACCCTCGACGCCGTAGCGCTCGAAACCGGCATGACACGCGCCGGCCTTCTGTATCATTTCCCGTCGCGCGAAGCCCTGATCCTCGCCACCCATGAGCATCTGACTCGCTCATGGGAACAGGAGCTGGAAGCGAGCGCCGGCAACACCTCGGACAGGGCGACAGACGCCGAACGACACGCCGCCTACATCAACACCTGCGCAAGAGCTGCCCGGCGGGTCGAACTGCTGCTCATGCTGGAAAGCTTCGACAATCGGCAGCTTGGCGATCTGTGGCAACAGGTCATCGACCGCTGGGCACCTCCTGCGCCGATTGGAAACGACGCTGCCGAGTTGGACAGGTTCATTTCGCGCCTTGCCGCCGATGGGCTGTGGATTCACGAGGCGCTGTCGTCGCGCCCGCTCCCCGAGCAACTGCGCAAGCGTATCGCGGCGCGCCTCGTCGCGATGGCCGCCGGACCTGTTGAGGCGGAAGAAAACCTCCCGAAATAACTGGTGTCCCCCCACAACCCTACTGCGCCGGTGCTGCCGGCGCTTTCACGGTGATGGTGCATTGCTGATCTGAACCGGCCGTGCGCGCGGCCTCGGCGCATTGCCCGATCGCCTCGGCATTGTCGCGCACGAGCTGCGAGGAATCGGCCACGCCGCGCCAGCTTCGGGGATCGGCCACCCGCATCATGGTGACGCCGGCGTTCCATCGGTCCTGACCTATGACGGTCGCCGCAACATGGGTGTCGGCCGAGAAGGGCAGGAAACGCGGCAACAGCAAAATCAGGAATATGCCGACGAACAGCCCGACAAGGCCGGCCATCCATATGCGGAAATCCTGACTTTTCCGGTCGTAGGCGCTTTTCGTATGAGCGGCGAGGTTCCGGCCGGCGCGCTCGAGGTCGGACGCCTGCCGCTCGAGCTGCTGCGCGGCGGTGCGTATCAGGGCCTCGCCGCTGCGCTCGAGGAGCGCCGCATAGTGTGTCGCACCCTGCCGGAGAATAGGCGATTGCTCTACGCCGTGCAGCCGCTCCGCAACATTGTCGAGCGCCTGCACGAGCTGGGCGAGCTGGGGCTTGTAGTCCTGCGCCGGCTCGATCTTTTCGAGCTGGTCGAAAGCCGCTTCCAGCCCGCGCCGCATCACGGTCATTTCCGCGCCGATCTGCGCGCCCTGCGTCTCGATCGTGCGCCGGAGCGCGTCGAACGCGGCGGCCGGGTCGCCGGCGTCCTCGTCCAGTGCTTCCGGCTCGATTCCTTCCCTGTCGTCGTCCAGCTCCGCCATATTCTCCGTGCCTACCTTCCCAAACCGATGCCCCGGCTAAGTTGCCGGCTGCGTGACATTTCCTCTTGCAGCTCGTGGGCGATGCTCTGCCCCCGGCGCTGCTGCTGCCCGATTCCGAGTTCCTGACGGCGATTGCGCAGGATGGAATCTACCTGCGGGTCACGCTCAAGGCTCTTGGTCATGCCGTTCATCTGGCTTTCGACCTTGGCGCGGGCATCGTCGTGCTGCCAGCCGCGAAGCTCCCGGCGCTGGCCCTGTAGCTCCTGCCAGCGTTCAACGAACCGCTCGGCCCTGATATTCGGGTCTTGCAGCGCCGCGTTTTCGCGCTTCATCCCGTCGATAACCTGCGCGACACGCTCCCGGCCGGAAAGCTCGGTCATGGCGCGCACCGTCGCCGGGTCGTTTTGCAACGTCGAGCGCAGCAAATCTTTCATGCCGCCCTGCACCTGGTCGAGCTGCCGGCCGGCATCGCCTATTTCCTGCCGCTGCATGTCGAGGACCGGCAAGCCCTCGCGCCGGTGCTGGTCGATCGACTGATAGGCCCGCGAATAGCGGTCAACGGCGGCCTCAAGCGGCGACTGCCCCCGCGCCCGCTCGGCCAGCCGGTCGGGCGCAGGCGCCTGCCGCAAGCTCCCTTCCCTTTCCGGCCGCTCTGTGCGCTCCTGTGAGGGGGCAGGACGCGCATTGAGCTTGAGGCCGGCGAACATACCGCGCCGCTGCTTCTCGGCCTGCTGCGGCCGTTTCTGGTCGATCTGCGGGCCGTCCGCGCCGGCGCGGTCTGGCTCGCGGCTCTCGGGCGCGGCGCGGCGGCCGAGTTTCAGGCCCTCGAACGGCCGTTGGCGCTGCTGTCGATCGCCGGCGAGATCCTCGCGCGGATCTGCACGAAGATCCTGCGCGAGATCCGCGCGAACTTTTTGCGAGGATCTCCGATCAAGGGCATGATCCCCGGCCGTCGACTCCCGTTCCGCACGTAGCCCGGTGCGCTCGGCCGGAATCTCGATCTCGCTGCGGACGCCCATTTGCTCCGCGATCCCGCGCCGCTCGGCAAAGTCGCGGGTATAGTCGAGCGTCGTTTCCTTCACGCCCGACCGCGACAGGCGGCGCTCTAGCTGGCTATAGGCCAGCTCGCCGGCGTCCTGAACCTTCCATGTGTTGCGGTGCGTCTGCGTCCCATCCGGCAAGGTGACGGGGGTGGAACCCTCATGCTGTAGGCCGATCTTCTCCCCGATCTCGGGCGCGGCCTCCTTCATGGCGCGCTCAAGATCGACGCCCCATAGGGTGCGCTGCTCGCCCTTGTCGTTTTCCAGCGTCACGAAATAGCTGTCGGACTTCTGCGGGTCATGCTCATAGGGCGCGGCCCCATGCTCGACCAGCCGGCCGGCATTGGTGAACTCGTCCTGTGCCGCGTAGAGCTGCACCCCGTCACGATGCCGGGTCATGGCGACATAGGTTAGATGCCGGTCCATCGTCCCCGACGCCATCACATAGGCGCGGTCCACCGTCGCCCCCTGATTTTTGTGAATCGTCGTCGCATAGCCGTGGTCGATCGCCTGATAATCGCCCATCGGCACGGAAACACTATCGCCGCCCCGGCCGTCGAGCGTGGCAATGATGCGGCCCGGCTCGACATGATCGACCGTGCCTAGCATCCCGTTTTTCACGCCAAGGTCGCGGTTGTTCTCCAAGAACACGATGCGGTCGCCGGGCGCGAACTCCCGCTTGCCGTCATTGGTCTGGAAGGTCAGCGCGCCGGCGTCCTCGCCCTGCGCCAGCTCGCCCCGGTCCTGTAGCTCGGCCCGGATCGCGTCGTTGATGGCGCGAACATCGGCCCGGCGATGCGCCATCGCTACGCGGGTGCCGTCCGGGCGCTCGTCGCGATCGGCAAGGTAGTCGCGCACGATCTGGCCCCGCGCGTCCTCGCCGGTTTCGGCAAAGCTGATATTGCCGCGATCCCGATAGGCCGCCAGCCCCTCGGCCGTCCGGTGCGTGGCGAAGTCAACCGACGCCTCCCGCTGCCAGTCCACGCGCTGCCGGCGAATCTCGGACAGCTCGGCATGGCCGATTTCCTCCGTGATCGCCCTAAACGGTGCGCCCGCCCCGATCGCCTGCAACTGCTCATGGTCGCCTACAAGGACGATCTTCGCCCCGCGCGCCTCGGCCTCGCCAACGAAGCGGGCGAGCTGGCGGCTCCCGACCATGCCCGCCTCGTCGATCACGAACACGTCGCCGCGGCCGAGTGTGCCGCGGTCGTTCTCCCAACCGCGGGACCATGACGCGAGGGTGCGGCTCTGGATGCCGGAAGATTCCTCCAAGCCCTCGGCCGCCTTGCCCGACAGCGCCGCGCCGTGGACCTGATAGCCCTCGGCCTCCCACGCCTCGCGCGCGGCCGCGAGCATGGTGGACTTGCCAGCGCCGGCATAACCGACAACGGCCGCGATCCTCTCCGGCCCGGTGATATGCTCGATCGCCCGGCGCTGCTCGTCCGACAGCCGGGCGGAAGCATCGCCGGCGCTGCGCTGAATGGCGGCGTCCTGCCGATCTATCGCCCGCTCGACATGCCGGCGATCGACGCCATGACCATGCGCGCCGTGCATCCGCTGCGCGCTCTCGATCATGCCGGATTCGATCTCGACCATTTCCCGCGTCGAATACCGCGCAAGCTCGATCTCGCCCGTTGCCGGGTCCGCGCGCTCGGGCTGCAACTCGACCAGCGCCGGCGAGGCCATCACCTTCGCAAAGGCGCTCTGGAACTCCTGCGGGTCGTCGTTGATGTAGCGATGCAGCGCCCGCGCAACGTCGTGCCGGTCGAACACGCTCTTTTCGCCGGTGATGAGGGTTAGAACCTGCTCGGGCTTCTCTCGGATCAGCTCGGCATTGCGCCGGGCCGCTTCCTCGTCCAGCCGCGACCGCGACACGTCGAGGCCGCGCCGCTCCATCTGCGTGGCATGGACGCCCATATGCTCGGTCGGCGCGATCTCTAGCCCGCGCTCCATGTGCGAACGATGGTCAATGCGAATATCTAGCCCGGCCATCGCAAGGCGCTCGTTGGCGATCCCCTCCCACCTCTGGCGAAGGTCGCGGAGCTGCATATCGGTCGTCGGCAGGTCGTGCGCCAACAGCCATTTGTTTTCGCGCTCAAGATAGGTCTTGTCGCCTAACCCGCCCTCCGTCACCTGCCGCGTGGTCATAAGCAAATGGGCATGGTGATTGCGAACGTCGCTCGCCTCGTGCGGCGCATGAATGGCGAAGTCCACGGCCGCGCCGTAGCGGTCGGCCAGCTCCTGCGCCATCTCCCGCGCCGCCTCTAGCCGCTGCTCGGCCGAAAGCTCATGCGGCAAGGCAATCTCGAACTCCCGCGCAACGCGAGCGTCCTTCCGCTTCTCGGCAAATTCGGCGGCGTTCCACAAGTCCGACCGATCCCGCGCCCAATCGGCGTTCACGCCTTCCGGCAAGACGATCTCGGCATGTTCAACACCCTGCTTGGCCGTGTAGTCGTGCGTGATCCCGTCGCGCTCGTTGGTCAGCTTCTCCCCGGCACGATAAGCCATTGAGGCGACGGCGCTACGGCCACCCGCCCGCGAAACTGGCTTCATGCTGAAATGGTAGATTGCCAACCCGTTGCCTCGATCCCGTTTCCGCCTTTCCCGCCAGCCTCCAAGCTGGCGGCGCGCTGAGTTACGCAGTAACTCGTAAGTGCGCCCTTCTCAACTCAATCGCTACGCTCTTTCGCTGATCGGTGTGGCGCTCGCGGCAAGGTCGATGCAATGAACTGAGGCCGGAATTGTGCTGCAAAACCGCTGAAAACTCAAGCGCAACAGGCAAACGCTGGAAAAGACGGTCGGGAATGATAGTCTAGGCGAACAACCGGAAAAGGAGATTTGAGGAATGGCGCGCAAAACGATCGAACAACGCTTGGCCGAACTGGATGCGCAGCGCGCCACGCTCAAGGCCCGTCTGTCGAAGCAGGAACGCGCCAACGACACGCGCCGCAAGGTGCTGCTCGGCGCGCTCGTCCTGCATCGCCTCGAACACGGCAAGGATGAAGAATTTTCCCGGCGCTTGGGCGAATGGCTCAAGCGTGAGCTGCCCGACTTCCTGACGCGCCCCGGTGACAAGGAACTGTTTGCCGACCTGATCGACAACGCGCCGGCCGGGGAGACGACAGGCAGCGCCGGGGGGACGGCCGCATGAGTCAGGCGAGACTTGCATGGGGTGCGTTCAAGAACATGGTGCGGCAGGCCGCGCGTGATCCGCTATGGGCGTTCGTCGCTCTGCTCGCCGCACCTTTCCGCATCTGGAAACCGCTTCTCGGGCTTCTGTTCCTCCTTGTTATCGTCCTGTTCGTCGTCGGCTTCGGCGGCCGCTTCGCTCTCGAACAAATCGGCTTTCGCGTCGGCTCGGTTCCGGTTCTCCTGCTCGATCTCGTCACGCTGCTGGTGCTGCTGGCGCTCGCCTTCCGCTTCCTCACCAATCCGCTGATTATCCATTTCGGGGATATGGACGGCGAAACCCACGGCTCGGCCCGCTTCGCCACCGACAAGGAAACCGCCGCCCTCGCCCGCGCCGATTCCGGCCTGCTGATCGGCCGCGACGGCAAGACCGGAAAGCTCCTGCGCTATGACGGCCCGGCCCATCTGCTGACGATGGCACCGACGCGCACCGGCAAAGGGGTGGGAACCATCATCCCCAACCTGCTCACCGCCGACCGCTCCGTGATCTGCATCGACCCCAAGGGCGAAAATGCCAAGATCGCCGGCCGCGCCCGCCAGCAATTCGGCCCGGTCCATGTCCTCGACCCCTTCGGCGTCACCGGCCAGCCCTCGGCCGCCTTCAATCCCCTCGACCAGCTCGACCCGGCCGGCCTCGATGTCGCGGAAGATGCAAGCACCTTGGCCGACGCCCTCGTGTTCGATGAACCGGGCATGGCCGGCGAAGCGCATTGGAACGAGGAAGCCAAGGCGCTCATTGCCGGCCTGATCCTCCATATTGCCGCCAGCGCGCCGCGCGACAGGCGGAACCTCGCCACCCTGCGCGAATATCTCACCCTCGCCCCTGAAGCCTTCGCGGCGCTCCTGAAGGACATGCAGGCATCAACGGCCGCCTCCGGCCTGATCGCCCGCGCTGCAAACCGCCACCTCGGCAAATCCGACCGCGAGGCGGCCGGCGTCCTCTCGGCCGCGCAGCGCCATACCCATTTCCTCGACAGCCCGCGCATGGTCGCCGTCCTCGACCGATCCGATTTCGGCTTTGCCGATCTCAAGCGCCGCAACGTCTCGGTGTTCCTCGTCCTGCCGCCCGATCGGCTCGCCACCTATTCCCGCTGGCTGCGCCTGCTCGTCGCGCAAAGCCTCACCGACATGGCCCGCGATCCCGCCAAGCCGGCCGTGCCGGTCCTCTATCTGCTCGATGAGTTCGCCGCCCTCGGCCATCTGGCCCCCGTCGAGCGCGCAATGGGCCTCATGGCCGGCTACGGCGTCCAGCTCTGGCCGATCCTGCAAGACGTTCACCAGCTCCGCGCCACCTACGGGCAACGCGCCGGCACCTTCCTGTCAAATGCCGGCGTCCTACAGGTGTTCGGCGTCAACGATCACGACAGCGCCCGGCTTGTCTCCGATCTGCTCGGGCAGGAAACCGTTGTGTTCCAGACCATGAGCCGGGCGCTCGATTCCGATAAATCCGGCATCTCCTACGGCGAGCAACACACGGCCCGCCCGCTGCTGACCCCCGATGAGGTCCGCAACCTGCCGCAGCATGTCGAATTGCTGTTCCTCGCCGGGCAACGGCCGATCGTCGCCGGCAAGCTCGCCTATTATGCCGATGCAGAGTTCCGGGGGCTGTATGACGCTGCCTGACGTGACAAGAAGCGGACCCGGCGCATAGCGCCGGGACTTTGTTACGAACGGCCCTCCGGCTCTCTACGGCGCTATTGGGGAGCGCGTTCGCCTCCGGGCCGGCGCGGCTTGCGCCGCGATCCACCCGCCGACCTGGTGCAAGCTCTATTCAGGGAAACGCCACGGCCGCGACGATAGCCC
>NZ_JBTSWJ010000032.1:0-13749 GCF_054612375.1 Alsobacter sp. R-9
TACGACAAACTCGCACGCAACTACCTCGCAGGCGCACTCATCGCCGCCACTTGTGCTTACTGGATCAATTGAGTCCGAACCCTAGCGCGCCCACCGCAGGGCCATCACGTCGAGTTCGCGGGCGAGTTCCAGCAGTCCGGCCTCGGCGGCGGGCGCCGGGCGGCGCAGCGGATGGCGGACATCGTCGCAGGCGATGATGCCGCCGGCCTTCATCAGGATCTTCGCCGTGATGAGGCCGCACTGGCGGTTCTCGTGGTTGATGAGCGGCAGCCACTTCGCGTAGGCGCGCCGCGTCGCCGCGCGGTCGCCGGCGAACCAGGGGTCCATGATCTCGCGGATGCCGTCGGGGTAGCCGCCGCCGGTCATCGCGCCGGTGCAGCCGGCGTCGAGGTCGGCCATCAGCGTGATCGCCTCCTCGCCGTCCCACGGGCCCTCGATGGCGTCGCCGCCGAGCGCCAGGAGGTCGCGCAGCTTGGTCGCGGCGCCGGCCGTCTCGATCTTGAAGTAGGAGACGTTGGCGATCTCGCGCGCCATGCGGGCGAGCAGCGCCGGCGACAGCGGCGTGCCGGCGACGGGGGCGTCCTGGATCATGATCGGAATGGAGATCGCGTCGGAGACGACGCGGAAGAACTCCTCGACCTGTCCCTCGCCGACGCGGAAGGTCGCGCCGTGATAGGGCGGCATGATCATCACCATGGCCGCGCCCATGTCCTGCGCGGCGCGCGAGCGCTCGGCGCAGACGCGGGAGGAGAAGTGCGTCGTGGTGACGATCACCGGCACGCGGCCGGCCACGTGCTCGAGGCACAGCCGGGTGAGGACCTCCCTCTCCGCGTCCGACAGCACGAACTGCTCGGAGAAATTGGCCAGGATGCACAGGCCGTGCGAGCCGGCGTCGATCATGAAGTCGAGGCAGCGCTTCTGGCCCTCGAGGTCGAGGCCGCCGGCCGCGTCGAAGATGGTGGGGACGACGGGGAAGACGCCGCGATAGGGGCGCGGGGCGGCGGGACGGGCGGGCATGCGGTTCCTCCGGGACGGTCGCGGCCCGTCGCGCGGGCCTTGGCGACACGCTAGGCCGGCAGGCCCGCGGGTTACAATCCCGACGCCGGCATGGGCGCCTCTCCCGTTGCGCAACGCAGGCTGGCAGAAGGACCATTTTCCCTCGTTTGGCGAACGCGCGCGGCAGTGGAAAGCTGGAGCGCGACGGCCGGGGCGGCTGTGATTCGGGGGGATCCATGCGCAAGACGATGCTCGCGGCGCTCGCCGCGGTGGTGATGGGCGGGGCAGGCGCGGCACTGGCCTTCGAGGACCCTCCCGCGACGACGGCCGACTTCGTGCTCGGCGCCAAGGCGACGGGGCCGAACTACCGGGTCGAGCAGGAGGTGCGCAGCGACGGACTGATGCATCTCTTCGTGCTGCGCACCACCGGCGGCACCTACGACATCGGCGGCAACGACCTCATGAAGACGCGCATCCGGGAGCTGGAGGCGCTGCGCAAGCTGCAGGCGATGTCGGAGAGCGACGTCTTCGTGAAGTCGCTGGCCCAGACGGCCGCCGCACCGCTCGAGTTCGGGGCGGACCTCATCAAGGACCCCGGCGCGACGCTGAAGCGTTCGGCGTCCGGCGTCGCCAATATGTTCGGCCGCCTCGGCGCCGCCATCGACAACCGCAGCAGCAACCGCGACAACGCGGTGACGAGCGTGCTCGGCGTCGACGCCGCCCGCCGGGCGCTGGCGGTGCAGCTCGACGTCGATCCGTACACGGATTTCCCGCCGCTCGCCGCCAAGCTCGGCGACATCGCCTCCGCCTCGGCCTTCGGCGGCCTCACCGTGAAGGGCCTGCTGATGCTGGTGCCGGGCGGCGCGGGCGTGGTCGTCAGCAGCGCCTCGACCGCGGACACCATCCGCAACACGCTGCGCGACCGCACGGCGGCGCAGGTCATCGAGATCGTGCGCGGCAGCCTGCAGAAGAACGGCGTGCCGCCGCCCGTGACGGACCGCCTGGTGCAGAACCGCGCCTACACGCCGGCCGACCTGCTCATCATGTCGGAGGCGCTCGGCCGCCTGAAGGCAGGCAACACCCGGCTGTTCGTGTCGCGCGCGGCGAATGCCGCCACGCGGGAGGAGGCGCTGTTCCAGCGCCACCGCGCCATGCTGCTCGCCGACCGCGCCGGGTCGCTCGGCATCGGCGCCTTCACCGACGTCGGCGGCTTCCCGCTCAACCGGCTGAAGGACGGCCGAATCCTGGCGCTGATGCCGCTCGACTCGGTGTCGTGGACGCCGAACGTCGCCGCCGCCTTCGGCCGCATGGCCGACGCCGCGAAGGGCGAGGCGACCGGCCCCGTGCTGATGATCACGGGCAGCGTCACGCCGATGGCGGAGCAGGCGATCCGAGCGCGCGGCTGGTCCGTCGAGCGGGCGAACTGAGGCGCGCCGCGCCTCAGGCGCCGACGACCGCGTCGAGCTCGCGATAGTCGGGCAGCGTCGTGTCGATGGCCTTGCCGTGGCGCAGCACGGTGCGGTCGGACTGCGGGCGGGAGAGCAGCTCGGTCCAGTTGCGAGCCCGGAAGAGCACGAGGTCGGCCGCCTCCCCCACGCGGATGCGGCCGCGGTCGATACCGAGCGCGGCGGCGGGAGCGGAGGTCACGGCGCCCGGCCAGTCGGCGACCGGGTGGTCGAAATGCGCGATCCGCGTCGCCTCCCGGTAAACTTCCAGGAGGTCGAGGTCGCCATAGGCGTAGAACGGGTCGCGCGTGTTGTCGGACGCGACCATGACGGTAACGCCCCGCGCCTTCATCTCGTGCAGCAGGGTGACGCCGCGGCGGCGGGGTGTGACGCCGGCAGCGCGGCTCTGCAGGTACATGTTGCACATCGGCAGCGACACGACGGCGATGCCGGCGCGGGCGACGAGGTCCATCGTGCGTGCCGCCTCGTCCTCGGCATGCACCGAGAGCGAGCAGCAGTGCCCGACGAGGATGCGGCCCTCGAAGGCGTGGGCGAGCGCCGTCTCGGCGATCAGCCGCAGCGACGTGGCGCCCGGGTCGAGCGTCTCGTCGACATGGAAGTCGAGGTCCCAGCCCCGCGCCGCCGCCGTGCGGAACAGCAGGGCGAGTCCGTCCTTCAGCTGCGGCACGCCGTAGGTGACGGCGCCGAGGATGCCGCTGCCGTGCGCGGAGACGTTCGCCACGACGTCGGCCATGTGCGCCTCGTCGAGCGCCAGCTCGATGCCGAACAGCGGCGAGGCCTGCAGCGCCACCTTGCCCGCCCATTTTTCGCGCATGGCGGCGAAGACGGGGAAGGAGACGCCCGTCTGGCCGATGCGGCTGTCGATGTGGGTGCGGATGGCGACGGTGCCGTGCGCGTAGGCGCAGCGGAGGCCGAAGTCCATGCGGGCCGTGACGTCTGCGGCGCTCCAGTTTGTCTCGCGGTCGGCCATCACGGTCGTCAGCGCGCCCATGAAGCTGCCGTCCGGGTTGGCGGCGCGCGGCCAGATGTGGCCCTTGTCCAGGTGGGTGTGGGCGTCGACGAAGCCCGGCCACGCCATGCCGCGGTCGAGGTCGATCGCCGGCAGTCCGGCCGCGCCCTCGCCGGGCGGGACGATGGCCTCGATCCGGCCGGCGCCGACGTGCAGGTTGGCCCGTACCAGCCCGTCGCCCGCCGCCGGCAGGCCTTCCGCGTCGACGAGCGCCGCCGGCAGCGTGGCGTTGGACAGCCGGAAGGCCGGCGCGTGCGGCACCGTGGCGAAGCCGTGGGCCATCGGTCAGTTCTCCCGCTTCACGGCGCTCTCGTGCCAGCGGCGCAGGAGCATGTGGGACACCGCGCTGGTGGCGAGGAAGATGGCGATGCCCGAGCCCGAGATCAGCACGAGGGCGGCGAACATGCGCGGGATCTTGAGCTGGTAGCTCGCCTCGAGGATGCGGTAGGCGAGGCCCGAGGCGTTGCCGCCGGAGCCGGCGACGAACTCCGCCACCACGGCGCCGATCAGCGCCAGGCCGCCGGAGATCTTCAGCCCTCCGAGGAAGTAGGGCAGCGCGGCCGGCAGCTTCAGGTAGCGCATCGTCTGCCAGCGCGTCGCCCCGTAGAGCTGGAACAGGTTGACGAGGTTGTGGTCGGCGCTGTTCAGCCCGAGGATCGTGTTCGACAGGATCGGGAAGAAGGCGACAATCCACGCGCAGATCAGCAGCGACAGGTTGATGTCGCCCACCCAGATGATGATCAGCGGCGC
The DNA here is from genome assembly GCF_054612375.1 of Alsobacter sp. R-9. Taxonomy (NCBI): domain Bacteria; kingdom Pseudomonadati; phylum Pseudomonadota; class Alphaproteobacteria; order Hyphomicrobiales; family Alsobacteraceae; genus Alsobacter; species Alsobacter sp. R-9. Next base: position 4,222 of record NZ_JBTSWJ010000032.1, read on the forward strand.
GATGGAGACGACCGGCGTCACCTGCAGCACCACCGCGTAAGGGAAGAGCGACTTCTCCAGCCACTTCGACTGCGTGAAGACGACGGCGAGCGCGACGCCGATCGACACCGCCGCGACGAGGGCGGCGAAGGTGATGCGCAGCGTGATCCACAACGCGCCCGAGAGCGTGCCCCAGTCGGTCACCAGCGTCTGCGCGATCAGCAGCGGGCCGGGCAGGATGTAGGACGGCACGTTGTTGACGCGCACGATGATCTCCCACGCCAGCAGCGCGACGATGCCGGTGGCGACGGGGGCGAGGATGCCGGGCCAGGCCGAGACGCCGATGCCCAGGATCTTCCGTTCCGTGGCGAAGACGGGGCGGGCCTCGGCGTCGGTTCCGTCATGCGGCACGGACGCGGCAGGAAGGGTGCTGTCGCTCATTGGGCGATCGCCTCCTTCAGGGTTTCCGACGCCACCCGGCACAGGTGGGCGTATTCGGCGGAGGTGCGGAACAGGTCGTCGCGCGGATAGGGCGCGTCGACCGCGAGGTCGGCCATCACCCGGCCCGGGCGCGCCGCCATCACGACGATGCGCTGCGAGAGGTAGACGCTCTCGAACACCGAGTGCGTCACGAAGACGGCGGTGAAGCGCTGGTCGGCCCACAGCCGCAGCAGGTCGTCGTTGAGCTTGTGGCGGGTGATCTCGTCGAGCGCGGCGAAAGGCTCGTCCATCAGCAGGATGCGCGGATGGGTGACGAGCGCGCGGGCGATCGAGACGCGCATCTTCATGCCGCCGGAGAGTTCGCGCGGGTAGGCCTTCTCGAACCCCTTGAGGCCCACCAGCGCCAGCATCTCGGCCGAGCGGTCCCGGGCCTCGCCCTTGTTGGCGTGGCGCAGCACGAGCGGCAGCATGATGTTGTCCAGCGCCGTCGCCCACGGCATCAGCGTGGGGTCCTGGAACACGAAGCCGAGGTCGCGCCGCGGCGCGCCGGAGGCATCGTGCTCCATGGTCGGCCAGTCGATGGTGCCGGCGCTGGGCGCGCCGAGGCCGGCGACCATGCGCAGCAGCGTCGACTTCCCGCAGCCGGAGGGGCCGAGCAGGCTGACGAACTCGCCCTCGGCGAGGTCGAGGTCCACGTCGCGCACCGCCAGCGTGCCGTTGCCGAACTGCTTCGACACGTGGCGGATGGAGACGAGGGGCGGCACCGGCCGCCCCGCGGGGGACGCACTCATCGACTGGACCTGCACCGTCAGGCCTTGCCCACGCCCTTGTTGACGAACTCGAGGCTGAAGGCCTTCGAGATGTCGAGCCCGGTCGGGAACACGCCGGTGCCGGCCATCGTCTCGTAGAATCGCTTCCAGCGCTCCGCCGTCATGGCGCCGATGCCAAGCGTGAGGGCGTCGCCCGAGTTGACGATGCCGCGCTCGTTCATGACCTTGAGCGCGTAGGCCATCTTCTCGTCGTCCATGTCGGGGTTGTCCTTCTTGATCATGGCGTTCGCCGCCTCGATCGCCGGACCGCCCTTCATGTACTCCGCCCAGCCCTCGAGCGAGGCGTTGATGAAGCGCTGCACGAGGTCCTTCTTTTCGTCGACCATCTTGCGCGAGATGTTGATCGTCGTCTGGTAGTTGTCGAAGCCGGCGTCGGCGATGAGGTGGACCACCGGGTTCACGCCCGCCTTCATGATCGCGTAAGGCTCCGACGACAGGAACCCCTGCTGCGAGACCTGCTTGTCGGCCAGGAACGGCGCCATGTTGAAGGTGTAGGGGCGCACCTGCTCGTCGGTGAAGCCGAACTTCGCCTTCAGGAACGGCCAGAAGCTGGTGCGGCCGCCGGCGCCGACGAGAATCGGCTTGCCCTTGAGCGCCGGGAAGCTGTCGTTGCCGACGCCCGGATGCGAGATGATGACCTGCGGGTCCTTCTGGAAGATCGCGGCGATGCAGAGGAAGGGAAGGTTCTCGCGGGCGTAGTTGATGGCCTCGAAGCTGTTGGACATGATCATGTCCACGCGGCCCCCGAGCAGCAACTGCGACGGGTTCTGCTGCGGGCCGCCCATGCGGATGTCCGCGTCGATGCCGTACTTCTTGTAGATGCCGTTGGCGACGGCCAGGTAGAAGCCGCCGTGCTCGGCCTGCGCGCGCCAGTTGGTCTGGTAGCTCACCTTGTCGAGCGTCTGCGCGTTCACGCGCGCTCCCGGCACGGGAATCAGGACCGAGGCGGCGGTTCCGCCGAGCAGGCCCAGCGCGGCACGCCGGTCGATACGGTACTTCATGGCCTTGATGTCGCTCGAGTCGCTCATTGAGGGGCTCCCGTCCACTGGTCCCGGCCTGCGCCGGCGTCGGCGTCGGGCTCTGCAACGCCCGTGCCGCGCGCCGCCGGCCGGCCGGGGCGAGGCGGCGCGGGACGCCGTGGAAAAGCATGCCACAGGATGCGGCAATTGCACGGGCTTTGTGCAATCATCCCCCGGTCGTTTCGGCCTGCTGCCTCGCTGTCCGGCAGCCGGCCCGGCGCGCGACGGCAGACGGCCCGCCGGGTATGGTTTTTGCTGCCGGGCGACGAACAACGCATGACGAGGTGCCCATGACGTCCCCGCGGCTCGCCCAGACCCTGGAAACCCCCGCCACCGCCATCGAAGCGGTGCTGGGCGACATCGGCGACGTGCCGGTCGTCACCGAACCGCAGGTGGTGCGGCGCCGCTCGCGCGACTTCTTCTGGTACAGCCCCGTCCTCAACGAGCAGCTGAAGGACAAGTCCGCCGACGTGATCGTCGCGCCGCGCAGCGAGGCCGACGTCATCGCCGTCGCCGCCGCCTGCGCCAGGCACCGCGTGCCGCTGACCGTGCGCGGGGGCGGTACCGGCAACTACGGGCAGGCGGTGCCGCTGGAGGGCGGCGTGCTGCTCGACATCACCGCCCTCGACCAGGTGGAGTGGCAGAAGCCCGGCGTCGTGCGCACGGGCGCCGGCGCCAAGATGCACGAGCTCGATGCCCAGACCCGCGCCATCGGCTGGGAGCTGCGCCTGCACCCCTCGACCAAGCGCACCGCCACCATCGGCGGCTTCGTGGCCGGCGGGTCGGGCGGCGTCGGCTCCGTGATGTATGGCGGCCTGCGCGAGCCCGGCAACATCCTGGCGGCCCGCGTCGTCACCGTGGAGGAGCAGCCCCGCGTCATCGAGCTGCGCGCCGACGCGGCGCAGAAGGTGAACCGGGCCTACGGCACGACCGGCATCATCACGGCGCTGGAGATGCCGCTCGCCCCGGCCTGGCCGTGGATCGACGTCGTCATCGCCTTCGACGACTTCTACGACGCCGTGCAGGTGGGCTACGAGGCGGCGCTCGCCGACGGCATCATCAAGAAGCTGATGACGCCGATCACCTGGCCGATCCCGGACTATTTCGGCGCGCTGAAGAGCGTCTGCCCGCCCGGCAAGAGCCTGCTGGTGGCGATGATCGCCGAGCCGTCTCTCGAGGTGTTCAAGGACCTCGTCGGCAGGCGCGGCACGTTCACCTACGAGGCGCCGTCCGACGAGAGCCCGGGCAAGGTGCCGCTCTACGAGTACACCTGGAACCACACCACCCTGCAGTGGCTGAAGAGCGACCGCTCGATCACCTACCTGCAATGCCTCTACCCGCACGACCGGCTGGTCGCCTCGGTGCGGCAGATGGCGGAGATATTCCCCGACGAGGTGCTGCCGCACCTCGAGTTCATCCGCTTCGGCGGCAGGGTCACCTGCTCGGCGCTGCCGATCGTGCGCTACACGAACGCCGACCGGCTGAACGAGATCATCCGGCTGCACGAGGAGCACGGCGTCTTCATCGCCAACCCGCACGTCGTGACGCTGGAGGACGGCAGCCGCCACAAGCGCGTCGACGCCGACCAGCTCGGCTTCAAGCACGAGGTCGACCCGCACGGCCTGCTCAACCCCGGCAAGATGCGCACCTTCGTGCCGAAGGCGGCGGGCTGAGGCCCGCCATGCGCATCCTCTACGTCTACTGCCACCCGCTGCCCGAGAGCTTCCATGCCGGGCTGCGGGCCGAGGCACTGGCGGGGCTCGCCGAGGCGGGGCACGAGGTGGACCTGCTCGACCTCTACGCGGAGGGGTTCGACCCCATCCTTTCCGAGGAGGGGCGTCGCCACTACCACGACACGGCGCGAAACCGCGTGGGGCTGGAGGGCCATGTCGAGCGGCTCATGAAGGCCGAGGGCTTCATCGTGCAGTTCCCGACATGGTGCTTCGGCTTCCCGGCGATGCTGAAGGGCTATTTCGACCGGCTGTTCATGCCGGGCGTCGGCTTCGACATTTCCGATCCGGCGCATGTGAAGCCGCTGCTCGGCCACATCCGCAAGGTCGCCGGCATCTCCACCTACGGCCGGCCGCGGTGGCGGGCGATCGCCATGGCCGACCCGCCGCGCAAGATGGTGAAGCGCTACCTGCGCTGGTACGTCGGGCCGCGGGCGACCGTCGATTATCACGCGCTCTACCACATGAACGTCGCGACCGCGGCGCAGCGCGACGCGTTCAAGGCCAAGGTACGCAGGGCGATGGCCACCTTCTGAGGCCGCCACCGCCTTCCGAGGGAGGAACAGGACCATGCCGCATCGCTTCTGGGGCGAACTGACGACGAAGGACTTCGAGGGCCTCGACCCCGAGCGCACGATCGCGGTGCTGCCCATCGCCGCCGTCGAGCAGCACGGCCCGCATCTGCCGGTCTGCACGGACACGGCCATCGCCGACGGCATGGTCGCCGAGACGCTGAAGCGCCTGCCGGACGACCTCTCCATCCTCGTGCTGCCGACGCAGGCGGTAGGCAAGTCGAACGAGCACCTGCGCTCGCCCGGCACGCTGACGCTCACCGCCACGACCGCGGCCGCCGTGTGGACGGAGATCGGCGAGAGCGTCGCTCGGGCGGGGGTGCGCAAGCTCGTGATGGTGAACTCGCACGGCGGCAACGCGGCGCTGCTGGAGGTGGTGGCGCGCGAGCTGCGCATCCGCTGCCAGATGCTGGCGGTGCACGCCGCGTGGAGCCGGCTCGGGAAGCCGCCGGGACTCTACACGCCTCAGGAGGAGGTCGTCGGCATCCACGGCGGCGACATGGAGACGTCGCTGATGCTCCATTTCCGGCCCGAGCTCGTGCGGATGGAGAAGGCGAAGAACTTCGAGCCGACGACGGTGGAGATCGCGAAGACCTTCTCGATCCTGCGCCCGACGGGCGTCAATGCGTTCGGCTGGATCGCGCAGGACATCCACGCCGACGGCGCCGCCGGCGACGCGTCCATCGGCACGGCAGAGAAGGGCCGCAAGACGGCAGAGTTCCAGGCCGAGGCCTTCATCCGCCTGCTGCGCGACGTGGCGGGGTTCTCGCTGAGCCGTCTCGCCTGAGCGGGTGCGGGACCCTCGCTCACCCCCTTCGCTGCCGCAGACCCCCACCCCTGCCCCTCCCCACAAGGAGGAGGGGTTTCGCCTCCGAGGAGGGGTCAGCGCCTTTCGATCCACCCTCGCCCCCTCCGCTCGCCTCCCCCTTGTGGGGAGGGGTCGGTGTTGGGGGGGGGCGTGACGAGGCCGGAGCGGCGGCTACTGCAGCGTGGCGCGATGACGCTCGCGGGCCAGCGCCTGCAGCTGCTTCATCAGCGAGATGTGCCGGTCCTGCAGGTCGGCGCGCCGGCTCTCGGGCACCTGCTCGTAGTCGATGGCGAAGGCGATGCCGCCGAACATGTTGCGGCTGATGCGCACCTCCACGTCCGGCGCCTGCGCGTCGATGAGGACGATGCCGTCCCAAGGGTGCCGCGCGGCCTTCCCCTTGCGGGCGGAGGGGCGGCGGGTCTCGTCGGTGTCGCTCATCGCTCAGGTGTCCTCGGCGGCTCTCCCCCCAGGACCGAACCACGCGGGCGGGCCGGGCCGCCATCCGGAGCACTACGCGCTTGGCATCTTCTTCCCGGCCGCGACACCCGCCGGCGTTAAGGCCCGGTGGCCTACAATTTGCGGTTGTACGTGGCACGGACGGTGATCAGGCCCTGACGGGCCCGGAAACGTCCCGGAACGGCACAATCGCTCGGGGCGCGGCGCCCCGAAACAGGACGGAACGGTAACCATGGCCACCCGCTACGACACGATCCGCCAGATGGCGCGCCAGCGCCTCGCGAAGCCCGAGCGGGTTCTCTGGGTCGACTATGCCAAGGGGCTCTGCATCATCCTGGTGGTGATGATGCACTCGACGCTCGGCGTCGGGGAGGCGATGGGCGGCACCGGCTTCCTGCACGAGGTCGTCGCCTTCGCCCGGCCGTTCCGCATGCCCGACTTCTTCTTCATCTCCGGCCTCTTCGTCGCCCGCGTCATCGACCGCGACTGGTCCACCTATCTCGACCGGAAGGTCCTGCACTTCGTCTGGTTCTACGTGCTGTGGGTCGCCATCCAGGCCGCATTCAAGCTGCCGCCGGCCCTGCTGCACGGCGACTGGGCGGCGCTCGCGCCGTTCGCCATGGCGTGGATCGAGCCGTTCGGCACGCTGTGGTTCATCTACCTGCTGCCGGTGTTCTTCGTCGCCAGCAAGGCGCTGCGCGGCGTGCCCGTCCCGGTCCTGCTCGCGGTGGCGGCGGCGCTGCAGATCGCCCACATCGAGACCGGCTGGACGCTCGTCGACGAGTTCGCCGGCCGCTGGGTCTACTTCCTGCTCGGCGCCACCTTCGCCGACCGCGTCTTCGCCTATGCCGACCGCGTGGCGGCCCGTCCGCTGGCGGCCCTCGGCCTGCTCGCGGCGTGGGCCGTGGTCAACGGCCTCGCGGTGAAGACCGCCTCCCCGGTTGCCGGCTTCACGTCCGTGGCGGCACTGCCGGGCATCGGCCTCGTCCTCGGCATCGTGGGCGCGCTGGCCGTGGTGACCGTGTCCGCACTCCTGGCGCGCGTTGGCATGGCCCGGTTCGTCGCAGCGTGTGGCAGGAACTCGCTGGCGATCTACCTCGCCTTCTTCCTGCCGATGGCAGCCACCCGCGCGCTGCTCGTCAAGTCGGGGCTCATCGCCGATGTCGGCGTCGTCTCGGCGCTGGTCACCGCGGCCGGCGTGATCGCGCCGCTGCTGCTGCAGCGGGCCGTCGCCGGCACCGCGCTGGACTTCCTGTTCGTGCGGCCGGCCTGGGCGACGCTCGGCCGCCGCCCGGCCCGCCTGCAGGCCGCGTCCTGATCAGGGCGCGGGCCAGCTCCTGACGGCGTCGAGAAGCACCCCTACCGCCGCGTCGATATCCTCCTGCGTGGCGTCCTCGGCCGGGTTGTGGCTGATGCCGCCCTTGCAGCGGACGAACAGCATGCCGACCGGGCAGAGCGGCGCCATGGCCATGGCGTCGTGGCCGGCGCCGGAGGGCAGTGCGCGCACCGGCAGCTGGCGGCGACGCAGCGCCTCGGACAGCGCCTCCATCGCACGCGGATCGCAGGGGCAGGCCTTCTCCTCGTAGAACGGGTCGATGGCCAGGGTGACACCGCGCCGGGCGGCGATCGCCCGGCACTCGTCCTCGATGGCGGTGACCATGCGCCGGCGCACGGCGTCGTCGGGGCCGCGCGCGTCGATGGTGAACAGCACCCGGCCCGGCACCACGTTGACCGCCCCCGGATCGGCGACGAGCCGCCCGACGGTCGCCACGGTCGTGTCGGCCGTGCGGCCGAGCCGTTCGACGGCCAGCACCATCTCGGCGGCGGCGGCCAACGCGTCGCGCCGCATGGTCATCGGCACCGTGCCGGCGTGGCCGGCCTCTCCACCGACGGCGACGCGCCGCCGGCTGGCGCCGTTGATCGCGGTCACGACGCCGAGCGGCAGGCCCTCGGCCTCGAGCACCGGCCCCTGCTCGATGTGGACCTCGAGGTAGCCCAGCACGTCCTGCGGCCGGCGGCGCAGGCCCTCGATGCCCGCCGGATCGCCGCCGAAGGCCGCGAGCGCGTCGCGCAGCGAGACGCCGTCCTCGTCGCGTCCGTCGAGGAAGATGGGGTCGAAGGTGCCGGCCAGCGCCCGGGAGGAGGCGAGGCTCGTCGGGAAGCGGACGTTCTCCTCGTCGCCGAACGCCAGCACCTCGATGGCGAAAGGCAGCCGCTCGCCGCGCTCGCGCAGCGCCTCGACCACGCCGATGCCGGCGACCACGCCGAGCGTGCCGTCATAGGCGCCCGCGTCCTTCACCGTGTCGATGTGGGAGCCCAGCAGGAGCGCGGGCAGGCCGGGCCGCAGTCCCTCGTAGTGCCCGACGACCGTGCCGAGGGCGTCCACCGAGACCGTGTCGCAGCCGGCCTCGCGCATCATGCCGGCGACGAGGTCGACCGACCGGCGATGTGCAGGCGAGAGGTACAGTCGATGGATCTGGCCCGGGACATCGGTGATGTCGCGCAGGGCGTCGAGCCGGCGCATGGCGCGGGCGCCGAGGGACGAGGGGCGGGTGTCGGGCGTCATGCGGCGACACTAGACCATGGCCGGGCACCACGGAAACTCGCCGTCCGGGGGAACTGACGCCTGCACGAGGGTAGACGTGTCGGGCATCAGGCTGCGGAGTCCTGTTCCGGGCCCGAACGCGACCGGCCCGTTGCGGTTGCCACGGTCTCTGCTTCCGCCACGGAGGAGCACCTGTTCCGCGGCGTTGAAGCCGGCCCTGCCCTCGTCTCCTATAGTGCGCGGTCGAACCGACCACAGGATCCAGGGAGCGACCATGCCCGACATCACCCTCGCCCAGGCCCAGTCCATCCTCGCCGGCGCCATCGAGGCGGCGCGGGCGGCGGGCATGATGAAGCTCTGCATCGCCGTGCTCGACACGCGGGGCGCCCTGAAGGCCCTCGCCTCCGAGGATGGCACCAGCCTCGAGCGCGACTCGGTCGCCCGCGGCAAGGCCTATGGCGCCCTCTCCATGGGCTTCGGCTCGCGCACCCTGCACCGCATGGCGGTCGACCGGCCGCACTTCATCTTCGGCGTCGGCAGCGTGATCGAGGGCCCGATGGTCGCCGTCCCGGGCGGCGTCCTGATCCGCGACGCGGCCGGCACCCTGCTCGGCGCCGTGGGCATCTCCGGCGACAACTCCGACAACGACGAGAAGGCCGCGATCGCCGGCATCGTCGCCGCCGGCCTCGTCGCCGACCCGGGGCAGTGAGGCGGCCCGGGAGCGCGACGGCCCCTCATCCGGCCCTTCGCACAAGGCGGCGGCCGCCCCTCATCCGGCGCTTCGCACAAGTCGACGACGGCCCCTCATCCGGCCCTTCGGGCCACCTTCTCCCCGCCGGCGGGGAGAAGGTGGCGCGCAGCGCCGGATGAGGGGCGACGCGCCGGGCTTGCCCAGTTCGTGCTTCGAAGAAGGCAGGAGCGGGCGACAGCCCGCGCCTGGCGCCGCGCCGAACGCCCTTAGGCCCCGGCGCCAGTCCGGCGGGGGCTCGTCGTCGTCGGGTCGGTGTTTCTGTCTGCGGATCCAGCGGGTGATGCGCGGATCGACGGCGGGTCTGCGGCCCCCGGGATGAGCGGGGGTAGAAGGGTGGGGATCCGGGCGGCGCTCGCCGCCGTCGATCCGCGCACGCTGTGGCGATGCTGTCGCCGGC
>NZ_JBTSWJ010000033.1:0-5952 GCF_054612375.1 Alsobacter sp. R-9
CATGGCGCGCTTCGCGCCGGACGCCGGCCGCGGCCTCATCGTGCCGCCGGGCGGCGAGGCGGCGGCGGTGTCGCCGCTGCCGGTGGCCGCGCTCGCCATCGACCCGGCCATCGCCGCCGCGCTCGGGCGGCTCGGCCTGAAGACCGTCGGCGACCTCGCGGAGCGGGCGCGCGGCCCGCTCGCCGCCCGCTTCGGCACGGCCCTGATCGACCGTCTCGACCGGGCGCTGGGGCGCGCCGAGGAGCCGATCGCGCCGCGCCGGCCGCTGCCCGCCTGCACGGCCGAGCGGCGCTTCGCCGAACCCATCGGCCATGCCGACGACCTCCACCGCTCGATCCTGGCGCTTGCCGGCGACCTCGCGGGCATCCTGCAGCGGCGCGGCGAGGGGGCGCGGCGGCTCGAGCTGGTGTTCTTCCGGGCCGACGGGGCGGTACGCCGCCTGCCGGTGGCCACCGGCCGCCCGGTGCGAGACCCCGCCACCGTGCTGCGCCTCTACCGCGAGGTGCTCGACTCGTTGGCCGATCCCGTCGACCCCGGCTTCGGCTTCGACGTCATGCGGCTCGGCGCCCTCGCGGTGGAGCGCATGGACGCCGTGCAGACGGGCCTCGACGCCGCCGGGGACGACGAGGAGGCGCTGGCCGACCTCGCCGACCGGCTGGCCGCCCGCTTCGGGCGCCGGCGCGTGCTGGCGCTGTCGCCACAGGAGTCGCACGTGCCCGAGCGCGCCTGCCTGGCGGAGCCGGTGCAGGGCCTCGCCCGGCCGGCCGCGCAGGGGCGCGACGCAGGACCGGGCCCCGGCTGGGCGGACTGGACGATCGCCGGCGAGCCGCCGTCCCGCCCCATCCGCCTCGTCGATCCGCCGGAGCGGATCGAGGCCGTCGCCGAGGTGCCGGACGGGCCGCCCGTCCGTTTCCGCTGGCGGCGCGTCGTCCACGCCGTCCACCGCGCCGAGGGCCCGGAGCGCATCGCGCCCGAATGGTGGCGCGCCACGGGCGACGCGCCGCCGACCCGCGACTACTTCCGCGTCGAGGACGAGGCCGGCCGCCGCTTCTGGCTCTTCCGCGAAGGCCTGTGGAGCCGCGAGACCACGGCTCCGCGCTGGTTCCTGCACGGACTGTTCGCATGAGCAAGGCGATGCGTACCGACCCGGCACCCCCCACCCCCAGCCCCTCCCCACGGGGGGGAGGGGAGGCGGAGAGGCGGCGGCCCGAGGAGCGGGTGGAGACGCAGGGGCCGGCTGGATCGGACAGGCGTCCACATGTCGATGAGTGCTCCACGACCGATCTCCCTCATTTTCCGCCGGACACCCGCGATCTCTCCACTCCCCCTCCCCCTCGTGGGGAGGAGCCAGGGGTGGGGGGCGCCGGGGGCGAACGAGATGCCCGGCGGCGACGCGCGGGCGTGCGGCCATGACCGCCTTCGCCGAGTTCGGGGTCACGACGAACTTCACCTTCCTCACCGGGGCCTCGCACCCGGAGGAGATGGTGGCGCAGGCGGCGCGGCTGGGGCTTGCGGGCATCGGCGTCGCCGACACCAACACGCTGGCCGGGGTGGTGCGCGCGCACGTGGCGATGCGCGAGACCGAGGCGGGGAAGGACGGGCTCAGGCTCGCCGTGGGGGCGCGGCTCGCCTTCGCCGACGGCACGCCCGACATCCTCGCCTACCCGACCGACCGCGCCGGGTGGGGCCGGCTGTCGCGGCTGATCACGCTGGGCAAGCGGCGAGCGGAGAAGGGCGGCTGCATCCTCGCTTTGCCGGACCTGCTGGCGGCGCTGGAGGGGCATCCCGGCGGGCTCAACCTCGCCGTGGTGCCGCCGCGCCGGCTCGCCCCGGCGCAGGCGGCGCGCCTCGCCGACGCGCTCGCCGTGGTGGCGCGGGCGGCGCCGGGGTCGACATGGCTCCTCGCCACCATGCCCCATGCCGGGGCCGACCGCCGGCGGCTCGCCACGCTCGCCGGCCTCGCCGCCGCCGCGGGCGTGCCGGCGATGGCGTCCAACGACGCGCTCTACCATGGGCCCGAGCGGCGCCCCCTGCAGGACGTGCTCGCCTGCATCCGCGAGCACGTCACCATCGAGACGGCCGGGCGGCGGCTGGAGGCCCACGCCGAGCGCCACCTCAAGGACGGCGACGAGATGGCGCGGCTGTTCCGCCACCTGCCGGGGGCGGTCGCGGAGACGCTGCGGTTCCTGGAGCGCTGCCGCTTCTCGCTGGACGAGCTGCGCTACGAGTACCCGGACGAGCCGGTGCCGCCCGGCGTGTCGCCGCAGCAGCACCTCGTCGAACTCACCTGGGAAGGCGCCGCGCGGCGCTATCCCGGCGGCGTGCCGGCGCGCGTGCGCGACACGCTGGAGAAGGAGCTGGCGCTCATCGGACAGCTCGGCTACGCGCCCTATTTCCTCACCGTCAACGACATCGTCGCCCATGCGCGCGGCCTCGGCATCCTGTGCCAGGGGCGCGGCTCGGCGGCGAACTCGGCGGTGTGCTACTGCCTCGGCGTCACCGCCGTCGATCCCACCGAGATCGACCTCCTGTTCGAGCGCTTCGTCTCGGCCGAGCGGCGCGAGCCGCCCGACATCGACGTCGACTTCGAGCACGAGCGGCGCGAGGAGGTGATCCAGTGGATCTACCAGCGCTACGGCCGCGAGCGGGCCGGGCTAGCCGCCACCGTCATCAGCTACCGCGCCCGCAGCGCCATCCGCGACGTCGGCAAGGCGCTCGGCCTCACCGAGGACGTCACCGCGGCGCTCGCCAACACCGTGTGGGGCAGCTGGGGCAAGGGGCTCGACGAGACGCAGGTGCGCCAGGCCGGGCTCGACCCCGGCAACCCGATGATCGGCCGCGCCGTCGACCTCGCCATGCAGGTCATCGGCTTCCCGCGCCACCTGTCGCAGCACGTGGGCGGCTTCGTGCTGACGCGCGGCCGGCTCGACGAGACGGTGCCCATCGGCAACGCCGCGATGCCCGACCGCACCTTCATCGAGTGGGACAAGGACGACATCGACGCGCTCGGCATCATGAAGGTCGACGTGCTGGCGCTGGGCATGCTCACCTGCATCCGCAAGGCCTTCGACCTCATGCGCGGGCACGGCGTCGCCGACCTCGAGCTCGCCACCGTCCCGCGCGAGGACCCCGCCGTCTACGCCATGCTGCAGAGGGCGGACTCGCTCGGCGTGTTCCAGGTGGAGAGCCGGGCGCAGATGAACATGCTGCCGCGCCTCAAGCCCGAGCGCTTCTACGACCTCGTCATCGAGGTCGCCATCGTGCGCCCGGGCCCGATCCAGGGCGACATGGTGCATCCCTATCTCCGCCGCCGGCAGAACAAGGAGCGGGTCGTGTTCCCCCGCCCCTCGCCGGAGCACGGGCCGCCGGACGAGCTGGAGCGGGTGCTGGGCAAGACGCTCGGCGTGCCGCTGTTCCAGGAGCAGGCGATGCGCATCGCCATCGAGGCGGCGAAGTTCACGCCCGACGAGGCCAACAAGCTGCGCCGCGCCATGGCGACGTTCCGGCGTGTCGGCACCATCCACCTGTTCCAGCAGAAGATGGTGGAGGGCATGGTGCGGCGCGGCTACGACGCGGACTTCGCGGCGCGCTGCTTCCAGCAGATCGAGGGCTTCGGCGAGTACGGCTTCCCGGAGAGCCACGCGGCCTCCTTCGCGCTGCTCGTCTATGCCTCCTCCTGGCTCAAGTGCCACCACCCGGCCGCCTTCGCGGCGGCGCTGCTCAACAGCCAGCCGATGGGCTTCTACGCACCGGCGCAGATCGTGCGCGACGCCGTGCAGCACGGCGTCGAGGCGCGGCCGCCCGACGTCAACGCCAGCGCCTTCGACAACACGCTGGAGGAGCGGGAGGACGGCACGCTCGCGCTGCGGCTCGGCTTGCGCCAGATCGACGGCTTCCGCGAGGAGTGGGCGGAGCGCCTCGTGGCGCGGCGCGACGGCTTCTACGCCACGGTGGAGAGCCTGCAGCGGCGCGGCGGACTGCCGAAGGCGGCGCTCGTCAGGCTCGCCGAGGCGGACGCCATGCGCTCCATGGGGCTCGACCGGCGCGAGGCCGCCTGGGCGGTGCGCCGCCTGCCGGACGCCGTGGCGCTGCCGCTCTTCGAGGCGGCCGGCGCGGCGGAGCTCGCCGAGGAGCCGCTGGTCACCCTGCCGGCCATGCCGATGCCCGAGCACGTCGTCGCCGACTACCAGACGCTGCGCCTGTCCCTGAAGAGCCACCCCGTCGGCTTCCTGCGCCCCCTGCTGGCGCACGAGGGCATCGTCGACTGCACGACGGTGCAGGCCCAGGGCGACGGGCGGCGCGTCAAGGCCTGCGGCGTGGTGCTGGTGCGTCAGCAGCCGGGCAGCGCCAAGGGCGTCGTGTTCATGACCATCGAGGACGAGACCGGCATCGCCAACTGCGTCGTCTGGCCGACGCTGCGCGAGCGCTTCCGCCGCGAGGTCATGGGCGCCCGCCTCATCGAGGTGCAGGGCCGCATCCAGCGCAGCCGGGAAGGCATCGTCCACCTCGTCGCCGAGCGCCTCGTCGACCGCACCGCCGACCTCTCCCGCCTGTCGCGCGAGGACATGCCCGTCCCCCTCGCCAACGCCGACGAGGTCCGCCGCCCCATCCCCGAGAACCGCGCCGCCGGCGGCCACCGCCACCCGCGCAACGTGCGCGTGCTGCCGAAGAGCCGGGATTTCCATTGATGCCCCCTCCCGCAGCACCATCTCCGGATCCCCTTCCCGGCCGGCAATGCCGGCCGCCGGGAGTGACGGCGGGACAGATGAGGCATTGGCGACCCGACGCTGCGTGACCCCACGGTGTCATCCCCGGCGCGCCGCAGGCGCGGGAAGGGGATCTGGACATCCTCGCCGACGCTCCACGGCCCTCGGCACTTCGCAAACGCGCATGCGGATGCCGCACTGCGGTATCCAGGCAGGGGCATTCTGGGCTAGAGCGAGGAGGAAGGTGTCTCTGCGACGCCGCCCGACCATCCAGACGGATCCTGCGATGCCCGACGTCTTCGTGCTCAAGCTCGCCTGCCCCAACCGCCCCGGCATCGTGGCGGCCGTGTCGACCTTCCTGTTCGAGGCCGGCTGCAACATCCTCGACGCCCAGCAGTTCGATGACACCGAGACCAACCGCTTCTTCATGCGGGTGGTCTTCAACCCGGTGAACGCGACGGCCGAAGCGGCGGCGCTGCGGACGGGGTTCGCGCCCATCGCCGACCGGTTCGGCATGGACTGGTCGCTGCGCGACCGGGCCGAAAGGCGCAAGGTGATGCTGCTCGCCTCGAAGTTCGACCACTGCCTCGTCGACCTGCTCTACCGCCGCCGCATCGGCGAGCTGGCGATGGACGTCACCGCCGTCGTCTCCAACCACCCGCGCGAGGTCTACGGCACGACCGATTTCGACGACATCCCCTTCCACCACCTGCCGGTGACGAAGCAGACCAAGCTGGAGCAGGAAACCCAGCTCTGGGAACTGGTGAAGGCGACCGGCACCGAGGTCGTCGTGCTCGCCCGCTACATGCAGGTGCTGTCGGACGGCCTCGCCGCGAAGCTCACCGGGCGGTGCATCAACATCCACCACTCGTTCCTGCCGGGCTTCAAGGGCGCCAAGCCGTACCACCAGGCGCACGACCGCGGCGTGAAGCTGATCGGCGCCACGGCGCACTACGTCACGTCGGACCTCGACGAGGGCCCGATCATCGAGCAGGACGTCGAGCGCATCAGCCACCGCGACACGCCCGACGATCTCGTGCGCAAGGGCCGCGACATCGAGCGGCGCGTGCTGGCCCGCGCGCTGGCCGACCACCTCGACGACCGCGTCATCCTCAACGGCCACCGCACGGTGGTGTTCTCCGGCTGAGGGCGAAGGGCGGGCCGGCGCCCTAGGGTCTGTACTCAATAAGGTCTAGCGGCGCGGTGGCGATGCTGATTCAAGGCTTCTGGAAAGGAGCCTTGTCAT
>NZ_JBTSWJ010000034.1:0-5948 GCF_054612375.1 Alsobacter sp. R-9
TCCGGAGCGGCGCGACGTGGCTCGGGCAGGTCTATGCCGGCGCCGTGATGGATGAGGTGGGGTGGCCGGCGCAGGGACCGACGGGGGAGGGGATGCCTGGCGGACAATCGCCCGCATCCCCCCTGTCTCCTCCGCCGGAGCTGCTGGCGCCCTGCATCGCCTACGTCGAGGCCGACTGGATGTTGCGACGCATCCAGGCCCTCAGGGCGCTCGTGCTCAAGGGCACCCGCTCTGCCCTCGACGCAGTCGGCGTCTTCGAGGACGCCTGGCGCGAGATCGTTGGTCTCGCCACGCGCCTCAACGACGAGGCCCGGGCGAGCGGCGGGGCGCTGCCCTTCTGCGACATCGCGCTCAGCCTCGCGCTCGAGGCCGAGGCTCTGGACGCCGTCGGGATGCTCGCGCGAGCCGCCCGCGCCGGACCGCGCCGTGGCCTCCTGCTCGTTCGGATGCCGACCGCCGCCCCCATCCCGGACGACCCGGTGTCGCGACCGGAGCCGGCGTCGATCGCCATGGCCGCCGCCGCCGACCTCGCCACGCTCTCGGGTTATGAGCAGCGCACCGCCTCCCGCGCCCGGCGTGCGCGGCGCACCATCGAGACGTGGCGTCGCGACCACCAGACGGGCGCTCCTGTCCGCCAGGGGCCTGGTGCATCGCGCAGGACGCCCGAAGACCTCGTCGCCGCCATCGCCGCGGCTCTCGGGGAGCCCGCCAAGGGCGACATGGCGTCTCGCCGGCTCCAGCAGGAGAGCGCGAGGCAGGAGCGCGCCCGGCAGGAGCGCAGCCTGCGTGACCTCGCGCCCGCCAAGGACCGCACCGGGCTCGCCGTCCGTGCGCTGGTGTGGGACGGCCTCCTCGAGGATGCGGGTTGGGCGCTGATCGCCGCCGCGCAGGAGGCCGTCCTCCTCGACCACGGCACGCTGTCCCGCCGCTTCATCCGGCTCGCCAGCATCGCGGTGGCGCGCCACGCCGCCTGGCGCGCGATGGTGTTCACGCTGGCCAACATCAAGAACTTCGGCGAACTGCAGGAGATCATGCGCAAGCGCCGCCAGGGGGAAGAGCTTATCCGCCAGGCGCTGGAGGCGTTCCAAGACATCGAACCGACGGTGCGTCGTCGCATGGAGAAAGAGCGCCGCCGCGAAAAAATCCGTGCAAACGAACCTGGCGATGAAAGGGAGGGTGGGGAGAGCCCCTGCGCAGCGAACCCCGGCACGGCTGAACCCGGCACGACGGATCCGCGCGCAAACGATTTTAGGACGAACGAACCTGGCACCGACCCGGTTTGCGCTGACGGAAGTGGTGCAAACGAACCTGATACAGGGGTGTTGCCCGGGAGCGGGAGCGTCGGGCCCCGTGGGTCGGAACTCCCGGCAGGCGTCCCGACGGAGGGCACTCCGGCCTCTCACCCCTCGGACTCCTATCCGTCGGGCCCTCGTCTCCCGGAGGCCGGTAGCCCGGTGTCATTCAGTCCCGTGTCGGCCACGACGCAAACCGACGGACCCGGTGATGGTGAGCTGAGCCTCCCCTGGAACGCCATGTGGCCCGGCGAGGACTACGTTAGATGGTGGCTGCGCACCGGGGCGGGCCCCACGGGCGTCCGGCTCAACCCGCCTGTGCCCGCATCGACCGAGCTGACGAGATTCCCCGAGCCCTCTTTCCCGATCGAACCGCCGCCCCTCATGGACGGACGCTTCACCTCCGCGATCCCGCGCCGGCCCCCGCCGCCCAACCCCAGCGGACCCCGCAACTGGCGTGATGATCAGGGACAGCCCCCGCCCGGGTTCGGGCCCTTGTCCGAACCGTCTCTCGCCGACCGCCTGGCCGCGGAGGAGGAGGAGCGTAGGGCCCGCGCTCTCGCAGAGCGTCGCAGGCGAGACAACGGGCCTGACGATCGCTTTCGAGCCCTCGACGACCGCATCAAGAAGCCGCCGTGGAGGCTGCCTTGAGCTGCGGACGAAAAGAGAGCCATGCCTCGCCAGACGCACTGCAAGGCATGGCTCAAGGAGAGCGCTCTCTAGCGCTCGCTGCGCTGGCCGGCCTTCGCGGCGGGGCTCTCGGCGCCGCCGATGGAGGTTGTGCCGGAGAGGGGCGCGACGCCGGACGACGCCTTGACGCGCAGGTTGTTCTGCACGTGGTTCACGCCCGAGATGCGCTCGGCCATGTCCTCGGCGCGGCGACGGATGTCGCGGCGGTCGACGGTGCCCGTGAGCGTCACCTCGCCGCTCGCCACCGCCACCTCGATCTCGCTGGCGTCGATCATCGGGTCGTCGGTGAGCCGGTCGCAGATGTCCTCGCGGATGCGGTCGTCGGAGCGGGCATAGCCCTTCGGCCCCCGCCCGCGATGGGCGTTGCGCGCGTCCATTTCCCGGCGCCTCTCGGCCTCGTCGTCGCCAAACCACGAGGCGACCTCGTCGGATGCGCGATCCCACAGGCCGCGGTCGTTGCCCGGGCCGCCGCGCGATCCGCTCCAGCCCGAGCCGCGACCCTGGTCACGGTCACTCCAGCCGGAGCCCATCGAGGCGCCCGGACCCTGGCCGTAGCCGCCCTGTCCGGAGCCTCCGCGGCCGTACCCCGTGCCGTATCCCCGATCCTCGCCCGACCCGCTCCAGGAGCCTCCCGAGCCCATGCCGCGCTGGCCGAAACCGCCGCCGGAGCCATAACCCTCGCCCTGGCGCGTGCCGCCCTGCCAGGAACTGCCCTGCCAGAAGCCCCCCTGGTTCGGGTCGCCGCGCCAGCCCTCGCCGCCGCGTTCGCCGTGGCTGCGTTCGCCGTAGCCTCGCTCGCCGTAAGGGCGTTCGCCCGGCCCGCGCTCGCCCTGCCAGCCGCCGCGGCCCTCGTTCCAGTCGGAGCCGCGCATCCGGTCGCGCGGGCCGCCCTCGCCGGACCACCAGCCGCGCTCCTCGTCCCGGCCGCGCCAGCGCTCCCGCTCGCTTTCCTGGCCCGGTCCGGCGATATGGCGGTCGTGCTCGCTGCGCCAACGATCCTCGTGGGTCATCTCTGCCTCCCGTGTGCGATGGCCGGCCGCGACGGACGCCGGGCCGATGCCGGCTTGAACGTCTCCCGCGGGGGACGGTTCCGGGAGCACCGCCGCCGCCGGCGGCGGCCATCGGGAGCGATCCGGGACACGCGTGGTCGCGTCGCTCGGAAGACGCCGGATGCGGCGCAGGGGCCTCAGTACGCCCCGGGCGAGAGCGTCAGGATGGCGGCCGCTGCCGTGGCCACGTAGACCAGCGTGGCGACCTCCTGCCAGCGGCGCCGCGCCGCGAAGGCCGCGAGCGGCAGCGCCACCAGCGCGGCGTTGAAGGCGGTCGAGGCCGAGAGCAAGGGCTCGCGCCACAGCACGAGGTCCGCGGCGAGCGCCAGCAGGTTGAACGCCGCCAGCATCAGCAGGGCGAAGCGCCCGTCCTGCGCGAAGAAGTCGCGCAGGCTCGCCACCGCCGCCCCCTCGGAGTTGGGCAGCACGAGCGCCGCCGACAGGAACAGCGTGAGCACCAGCCCCACGAGCACGAGGAAGCTGGCGAAGCTCCAGCCCTGTGCCTTGGTCGCGAGCTCCTCCAGCGACCACCAGAAGGCGATCTGCTGCAGGAAGATGACGCCCGCCCACACGAAGGGGAGCCAGTCGAGGCTGCGATGGCGCCGGGCATGGAACTGCGCCACCGCCGCCGTGAGCAGCCGCGCGATGCCGAGCCCGAGGATGATCGAGACGACGACGGAGATCCACCGGAAGGCGTCGGCATGGGCCATCCCCGGCTTCTAGGCCGCGGCCAAGGCCAAGTCCACCGGGGGTCGAGCGCGGCCATAGCTGCCGGCGGGTCCATCCTGCGTCCTCCGAGGGACGCGGGTGCGGGCCGTTGCCCGCGTCCAGGCGTGCCAGCGGGGAAGCGCTAGAGGGCCGCAACTTGCGGTGGTGAGATGGCGCCGGTACGGTCCGGGCCTGTTCACGAGCGGACCGGAGGCCCCCACCTCATGCCGAACCTGCCGATGGCCTGCCGCGGCGCGGCCCTGTCGCTCCTGCTGACGGCCACGGCGGCGGGGACCGCCACGACCGCCACGGCGCAGGGGTTCTTCGACATCTTCGGCCCGCGCTACTACCCCGCGCCGCAGGGTGCGATGCGCGGCGAGAAGCGGCTGAGCGTCCGCGACACGGTGCGCGTGCAGGAGGCGCTGGCCGACCTCGGCCTCTATCGCGGCGAACTCGACGGCATTCTCGGCCCCGGCACGCGCGACGCCATCGCCGCCTACCAGGCGCGCAGCCGCCAGCGGCCGACGGGCTACCTGACGCAGCGCCAGTTCGATGCGTTGATGGCGACGCTCGAGGCGCCGCCGCCGGCCGGCGCGACCCCGCCGCGGCCGGGAGCGGCCCCGCCCGCCGTCTCGACTTCGCCCCTTCCGCCGCCTGCGGCCGCCGCGCCACCGACAGCCGCCGCCGCCGCCCCGCCCGCCGCGGCGGACGGATCGGTCGCCCCGGCGGCCCATCCGTCTGCGCCGGGCGACACGGCGCGGGAGCCGCTGCGCGACGCCGACGTCCTCGGGCTGAAGCTGGGCATGGACCTCGACGAGGCCGAGCGCCTGCTGCGCGAGCAGATGCCGGATGCGCGGGTGCTGACGCTGGCGCCGCCGGCGGGTTCTCCGCCGGTCGCCTTCGGCCATGCCCGGGTGCTCGTGCGCGGGGACGGCAAGGAGTCCATCGCGCTCGTCACCGAGCCGGAGCGCAGCGGGCCGAAGGTGCTCGCCATCGGGCGCTATCTCTTCGAAGGCGCCGGGGCCATCGATCGCGCCGGTTTCATCGCCGACCTCGAGGCGAAGTACGGCGCCGGGCCCGATCGCGACGGCGCGCTGCTGCGCTGGGGCGGCGGGGCGCCGGTGGTGCTCTGCCGCATCGACCTCGGCGGGCTGGAACGCGGCACGTGGACGGATTCCGCCGGCCCCGTGACCGACTGGCGGCCTCTGTCGCCGCCGGGCGCCGACCCCTCGTTCCGCGGCCCGGCCTCGATGAACTGGGCGATCCTGCGCGGCCCCACCACGTCTCGGCCCTCCGCCTACGAGCGCTGCGGGCCGACCGTGACGGCCTGGGTTCCGGACGCGGGCGGGCGCACCGGCGAGTTCTCGCTGTGGCTTGTCGACGCGAAGGCCTATGTCGCGGCGATGTCGCAGCCGGCCACCGCCGCGGCGCCGGCCCCGGCGGCCGAGCCGCCGCGGGCGAGGCCGCGCCTGTGAGACGAGACCCCATGACCGCCTTCCCGTCGACCGCCTTCCGGTTTCGCCGCGGTCGCGCCGCGGCCCTCCCGTGCCTGGCCGTGATCGCGCTGGCTGCGGCCTGCACGGCGACGCCCGCGACGGCGCAGCGCGCACCCGGGCGCTGGACGGTCGGCATCCTCGACCGGACCCAGGGCAGCATCAGCGTCGTCTCCCGCGACCGGCAGTTCGGGCTCGAGGCCAACTGCCGGCGGGGTGCCGACGGCAAGGTGCGCTACAGCCTCTTCCTGTTCATGCCCAAGCAGTGGACGCCGCAGGTCGACTGGACGAACGCCGTGATCGACGGCGCGCCGGTGTCGCTGCAGAACGACGGGTCGGAGGACGGCATCGGCCTCAGCGACGCCATCTCAGACAACCAGATCGCGATGTCGGCGGAGCTGCGGTCGCGGGTGACCGGCGCCCGCACGATCGAGATCCCCGGCACGTCGCGACGGCAGGGGCTGGCCGACGTCGCCAGCTTCGAGCCGGCCGACCCCCAGGGCGTGCTGCCGCGCTGGAACACCCACTGCGCGGGGCTTGGCCCGGAGGCTGCAACGACGCCGCTGCCGCCCTTCTCGGCCCCGCCCGCGGCGGCCGCGCCGCGGGGACCGGAAACGGCACAGGCGCAGGTAAGGCCGTCTGATCCGCCGGGAGGCAGACCATGAACCAGCACATCGCTCCGAAGGACTTCTTCGACCGGGTCCGGGGTCTCAACT
>NZ_JBTSWJ010000035.1:2500-5648 GCF_054612375.1 Alsobacter sp. R-9
GTGCCTTAAGGGTATCCGGTGGATGCCTTGGCGCTGAGAGGCGATGAAGGACGTGGTACGCTGCGATAAGCCGTGGGGAGCTGCGAACAAGCTTTGATCCGCGGATTTCCGAATGGGGAAACCCACCTTCGACCTCCCTCATTGCAAGGACATGCAGAGATGTATGTTCTTGGATTGAGTGGGGTCAGAGAAGGTATTTGATCCTGAATCCATAGGGATCAAAAGCGAACCCGGGGAACTGAAACATCTAAGTACCCGGAGGAAAGGACATCAACGAGACTCCGTTAGTAGTGGCGAGCGAACGCGGACCAGGCCAGTGCTTCATGTTCTCCAACCGGAACCGTCAGGAAAGGCGGGCCTCAGAGGGTGATAGCCCCGTACGGGTGTCGAGTGCGTGAAGACATGAGTAGGGCGGGACACGTGTAATCCTGTCTGAACGTGGGGGGACCACCCTCCAAGCCTAAGTACTCCTCAGCGACCGATAGCGAACAAGTACCGTGAGGGAAAGGTGAAAAGCACCCCGACAAGGGGAGTGAAACAGCACCTGAAACCGGATACCTACAAACAGTAGGAGCCCAAGGTTCGTCCTGGGTGACTGCGTACCTTTTGTATAATGGGTCAGCGACTTAATCTGGCGAGCAAGCTTAAACCGATAGGTGTAGGCGCAGCGAAAGCGAGTCTGAACAGGGCGTTCAGTTCGTCGGATTAGACCCGAAACCGAGTGATCTAGTCATGAGCAGGTTGAAGGTGCGGTAACACGCACTGGAGGACCGAACGGGTGCCTGTTGAAAAAGGCTCCGATGACTTGTGATTAGGGGTGAAAGGCCAATCAAACTCGGAAATAGCTGGTTCTCCGCGAAAGCTATTTAGGTAGCGCCTCGCGTGAATGCTCCAGGGGGTAGAGCACTGGATGGGCTAGGGGGACTTACCGTCTTACCAAACCTAACCAAACTCCGAATACCTGGAAGCACTGCGCGGGAGACACACGGCGGGTGCTAACGTCCGTCGTGGAGAGGGAAACAACCCTGACCGACAGCTAAGGTCCCCAAGTCATGGCTAAGTGGGAAAGGATGTAGGGATCCCAAAACAACCAGGAGGTTGGCTTAGAAGCAGCCATCCTTTAAAGAAAGCGTAACAGCTCACTGGTCTAAATAAGGGTCCCCGCGCCGAAGATGTAACGGGGCTCAAGCCATGCACCGAAGCTTCGGGTTCATCGCAAGATGAGCGGTAGCGGAGCGTTCCGTAAGTCTGTGAAGGCGGACCCGTGAGGGCTGCTGGAGATATCGGAAGTGCGAATGCTGACATGAGTAACGACAAACAGTGTGAGAGACACTGTCGCCGAAAGTCCAAGGGTTCCTGCGTAAAGTTAATCTGCGCAGGGTTAGCCGGCCCCTAAGGCGAGGCCGAAAGGCGTAGTCGATGGGAACCACGTGAATAATCGTGGGCCAGCGGGTAGTGACGGATCCCGACCGTCGTCAGGTCTTACTGGATTGATCTGGCGGCCTGGGGGTTCCAGGAAATAGCTCCCGCATCAGACCGTACCCGAAACCGACACAGGTGGACTGGTAGAGTATACCAAGGCGCTTGAGAGAATGATGCTGAAGGAACTCGGCAATTTACCTCCGTAACTTCGGGATAAGGAGGCCTTCCGCTTGGGCAACCAGGCGGGAGGGGCACAGACCAGGGGGTGGCGACTGTTTAGCAAAAACACAGGGCTCTGCGAAATCGCAAGATGACGTATAGGGTCTGACGCCTGCCCGGTGCCGGAAGGTTAAGAGGAGGTGTGCAAGCACCGAATCGAAGCCCCGGTAAACGGCGGCCGTAACTATAACGGTCCTAAGGTAGCGAAATTCCTTGTCGGGTAAGTTCCGACCTGCACGAATGGCGTAACGACTTCCCCGCTGTCTCCAGCATCAGCTCAGTGAAATTGAATTCCCCGTGAAGATGCGGGGTTCCTGCGGTCAGACGGAAAGACCCCGTGCACCTTGACTGTAGCTTTGCACTGGCATTCGTGTCGGCATGTGTAGGATAGGTGGTAGGCTTTGAAGCCCGGGCGCCAGCTCGGGTGGAGCCACCCTTGAAATACCACCCTTATCGATATGGATGTCTAACCGCGGCCCCTCACCGGGGTCCGGGACAGCGCATGGTGGGCAGTTTGACTGGGGCGGTCGCCTCCCAAAGAGTAACGGAGGCGCGCGATGGTGGGCTCAGAGCGGTCGGAAATCGCTCGACGAGTGCAATGGCATAAGCCCGCTTGACTGCGAGACTGACAAGTCGAGCAGAGACGAAAGTCGGCCATAGTGATCCGGTGGTCCCTCGTGGAAGGGCCATCGCTCAACGGATAAAAGGTACGCCGGGGATAACAGGCTGATAACGCCCAAGAGTCCATATCGACGGCGTTGTTTGGCACCTCGATGTCGGCTCATCACATCCTGGGGCTGGAGCAGGTCCCAAGGGTTCGGCTGTTCGCCGATTAAAGTGGTACGTGAGCTGGGTTCAGAACGTCGTGAGACAGTTCGGTCCCTATCTGCCGTGGGTGTCGGAGAATTGAGAGGATCTGCCCTTAGTACGAGAGGACCGGGGTGGACGTACCTCTGGTGGACCTGTTGTGGCGCCAGCCGCAGTGCAGGGTAGCTATGTACGGACGGGATAACCGCTGAAGGCATCTAAGCGGGAAACCCACCTCAAAACGAGTTCTCCCTGAAGAGCCGTGGAAGACGACCACGTCGATAGGCCGGGTGTGCAAGCGCAGCAATGCGTTGAGCTTACCGGTACTAATCGCTCGTCCGGCTTGATCGTTCTCATGACACAATGCCCGTCACACAACGTGACGCGCCACAGAAACACCAGATCTTGCTTGCCCTGTCCTTCGCCGGCCTGGTGGCCCTTGCGAGGAGCCCAAACCCGATCCCATCCCGAACTCGGCCGTTAAACTCCTCAGCGCCGATGGTACTCTGTCTCAAGACATGGGAGAGTAGGTCGCTGCCAGGCCTGCAAAGAACAGCCCCCCTCTACAATCCAAACCTGAACCCAATACCGCTGACACTCCACTTCGTCAGCACACACCTCTCCGCGGGGTGGAGCAGCCCGGTAGCTCGTCAGGCTCATAACCTGAAGGTCACAGGTTCAAATCCTGTCCCCGCAACCA
>NZ_JBTSWJ010000036.1:0-3271 GCF_054612375.1 Alsobacter sp. R-9
AGGCCCGTGGCGCGGCCCGCCGCGAGGTCGATGTCGAGCGCCTGCGCCGCGGCGCCGTAGTCCAGCACGTCGCGGCCCTCGCCGCCGTCGAGCACGTCGGCGGCGGCGTCCAGGTCGCCGACCACGAGGTCGTC
This sequence comes from Alsobacter sp. R-9, assembly GCF_054612375.1. NCBI lineage: Bacteria > Pseudomonadati > Pseudomonadota > Alphaproteobacteria > Hyphomicrobiales > Alsobacteraceae > Alsobacter > Alsobacter sp. R-9. The sequence continues at coordinate 135 of NZ_JBTSWJ010000036.1, forward strand.
GCCCGCCCCGCCCGCCACCGAGTCGGACCCGGCCCCGCCCTCCAGCACGTCGCGGCCGGCGCCGCCGTCGAGACGGTCGTCGCCCTCCCCGCCGTCGAGCACGTCGCGGCCCGCGTCGCCCGCCAGCACGTCGTGGCCGGCGCCGCCGAAGAGCTGGTCGTCGCCGTCCCCGCCCTCCAGCCGGTCGTTGCCCGCCTCGCCCAGGAGCACGTCGTTGCCCGCCTCGCCCATCAGCGTGTCGTCGCCGTCGCCGCCCCACACGAGGTCGTCGCCCGCGCCCGCCCGCACGAGGTCGTCGCCCGCCCCGGCCAGCACCGTGTCGTTGCCCGCCCCCGCGTCGATCGCGTCGTCCCCGTCGCCGCCCAGGATCAGGTCCGCCCCGCCCAGCCCCGCGATCGTGTCGTCGCCCGCCGCGCCGTCCATCAGGTCGCCGCACGCCGTGCCGACCAGCGAGTCGCTGCCGTCCGTCCCGACGATCGGGTCCGCCTCCACCAGCGCGAACCGCGCCTGCTGCGCCACCTGGAACTCGCCGTCGCTCACCACGAAGCTCAGCGTCACCGCCCCCGTCCCGTGCTCCGGCGGCGTGTAGGTGATCCCGTCCGACCCCACCGTCACCTCGCCCTGCGAGGCGCGCACCTGCAGCACCCGCAGCAGGTCCCCGTCAGGGTCCACCGCGCCCGCCAGCAGCGCCGCCCACGGGATGAACACCGCCTGGCAGCCCTTCACGTCGCGCAGCAGCACCGGCCCCGTCACCAGCGGCGCCCGGTTGCGGCGGTGCTCCTCCGGGCGCTCGCCCGGCGTCGACGAGCTGCCGCCACCGCCCCCGCCGCCCGACGGCTGCACCGAGCCGGCGCCACCGCCGCCCCCGCCCAGCGCCGCAGACAGCCGCGCATTGTCGTTGAAGGCGATCGTGTCGCCCTCCAGCGCCACCTTCGACAGTGGCTTCGCCGGCGCCTCCGGCAGCGGCGGCATCGCGATCGCCGGCGCAGGGTCCGGCAGGAAGCTCTCCATCAGCCGCGCCCGGAACCCGGCATGGCTCGTCAGGTGGATCACGTCCCCGTCCGGGCCCGCCGCACGGTCGTCCACCAGTTCCTCGTCCTCGGTCCGCTCGATGATGGCGCGCACCACCGGCGCCTCGTCCGACGGCGCCGCCGCCGCCTCCGGCTCCACCGCGCCCGCCTTCGGGCCCTCCTCCGCCGGCGCCGGCGCCCGGCTCGACACGATCCCCTTCAGGTAGATCGCCAGCCCCACCAGCGCCATGGCGAAGGCCGCCGGCAGCGACGAGGCCTTCTCCACCCCCGTCTCGAAGCTCGACCGCCCGACACCCGTCTCCGCCGGCTTCTGCGTCGCCTTGACCTTGATCATGACACCTTCCTCCGGCTCTCCCGCGGCGACCCGCCGCCCAGCGCATGCACCGCCGCCGGCGCCTGCGGCTGGCCCTGCCCCGGGGCCTGGCCCGGGCTCGCCTGCGCGAAGATCTCGTCCTTCGGGCCGAACGCCGCCAGCCGGCCGTTCTGCACGATCCCCACGAGGTCCACCGCCGCCAGCGCGCTCGGACGGTGCGCCACCACCACCACGATCCCGCCCCGCGCCTTCACCCCCAGGATCGCGTCCTTCAGCGCCGCCTCGCCCTCCGCGTCGAGGTTCGAGTTCGGCTCGTCCATCACCACCAGGAACGGGTCCCCGTACAGCGCCCGCGCCAGGCCGATCCGCTGCCGCTGCCCCGCCGACAGCGCCGTCCCCTGCGGCCCGATCGGCGTGCGGTAGCCCTGCGGCAGACGCACGATCAGGTCGTGCACCCCCGCAGCCTTCGCCGCCGCGATCACCTTCTCCGGGTCCGGGTTCTCCTCGAACCGCGCGATGTTCTCCTCCACCGTCGCGTCCAGAAGCCCCACCTCCTGCGGCAGGTAGCCGAGGTTGCGGCCCATCGCCTCCTCCCGCCACAGCCCCAGGTCCGCCCCGTCGAGCCGGATCGACCCGCGCAGCGTCGGCCACACGTTCGTCAGCGCCCGCACCAGCGTCGACTTGCCCCCGCCCGAGGGCCCGATGATCCCCACCGCCTGCCCCGCCTGGAGCTCGAACGACACCTCGCTCAGGATCACCTGCCCCGTCGAGGGCGCCGCCACCGTGATCTTCTCCACCTGCAGCGCGTGGCGCGCCGGCGGCAGCTCCATCGGCTCGCCCGCCGTCACCAGCGCCACCACCGTCTCGCGCAGCCGCTGGAACGCCGTGCGCGCCGCCACGAACGGCTTCCAGTTGGCGATCGCGAGGTCCACCGGCGCCAGCGCACGCCCCGCCGCCACAGACGCCGCCATGATCGAGCCCGCCGTCAGTTCCCCCTTCATCGTCAGGAACGCGCCAAGACCCAGCACCGCCGACTGCAGCACCATCCGCAGCACGCGCGACGTCGCCGACAGCGTCCCGCCGATGTCGCTCGTCTTCGTCTGCAGCACCAGGTGCTCGGCATTGGCCGCGTTGAAGCGCGCCACCGCGCGCCCCGCAAACCCCATCGCCTTCACCACGTCGGCGTTGCGCGCGTTCGAATCCGCGATCGTGTTGCGCGCCAGCGCCGCCTGACGCGTCGCCGTCGCCAGCCGCCGCGTCAGCACCTCGCTGCAGATCGTCAGGATCGCCAGCACGAAGGCGCCGCTGAACGTCAGGATCCCCAGCCACGGGTGCAGCATGTAGACGAAGGCCAGGTACACCGGGATCCACGGCAGGTCGAACAGCGCGCCCGGACCCGGACCGCCCAGGAACGAGCGCACCGTGTCCACGTCACGGCCACGCTCCAGCGCCTCCGCCGTCGAGAACCCGAACCGCGGCATCTCGATCGCCACCTTGTGCGCCAAAGGCGCCAGGCGACGGTCCAGCCGCGCCCCCACCCGCACCAGAACCTGCGCCCGGATCGTGTCGAAGAACCCCTGGAACAGGTACAGCCCGATCGCCAGGATCGACAAAGCCAGCAGCGTCGGCACGCTGCCGCTCGTGATCGCCCGGTCGTAAACCTGCATCATGTACAGCGAGCCCGTCAGCGCCAGGACGCTGATCAGCCCCGACATCAGGAACAGGAACGCAACCGTCGGACCCAGCCCACGCGTCAAAGCCTCACCAGCCCGACGCTTCGCCGTCGATATGTC
>NZ_JBTSWJ010000037.1:0-2062 GCF_054612375.1 Alsobacter sp. R-9
TCTCATCATCACGAGAAGGGCAGACGCCCTCGCCAACCTGCCCTCCCGGCAAGGTGGCTCCGCGACAGCGGGATGTGGCCGAACCGGCAACCAACGGGATCTGCTGCAGCGTCTGACCCTCCCGATGAAAGGAGGACGATGACGTTGAAGCACCATGACCCCGACACTCGGGACACAACTTTCCAGACACAAGACCACGGCCACGATCCGGCACGCCTGCCCGTGCCGAGTGATCCCCTCGCCTTCTGGAAGAAGGCTCTCGAAGGACACTTCGGCCCCCTTCACGAGAACGACCCGCAGCCCGGGTTCTGGCGCACCAAGCCCGACCGCACCGGGCGGTCGAGTCCCGTCGCCATCTGGCGGCACGAGGGACGTCTCTACGCCCTTCGGGACGGACGTCCCGTGGAGCCCTGCGATGTGTGGACCTGGTGCTGCGAGCGCCCGATCCCCTACGAACTTTACGTCCGGGTTGCCGAGCAGGGAGAGCCCTGGCCGGACGCTCTGCCCACCATCGGCCACAACAGCCGGGCCCTCGTTGCAGCGGGTATGGGAGCAGCGGATGCCCTTGTACCGGTGCCGATCCCGGATCCTGACGGTCCCCTGGACGGTGTCCAGCGTCTCGCGGCCGAGATCGAGGCTTTGTGGGAGCAGGCCCGTGCGTGGCTGTCGTCGATCGGTTCCATCCTGACGCAGGACGTGGCGGACCGGGCCGCAAACTTCGCGCATCGCTTCGCCAGCCTGGAAGCCGATGCAGAGGCGGAAAGGGTCCGGATCAAGAGGCCCCTTCTCCTGCGCATCAAGGCCGTGGACGCCGCCTGGACACCCGTCGTGGAGAAGGCGGACCAGGCCAAGGCGGCCATGAAGAAGGCCGTCGAGCCGTTCCTTGAAGCCGAATGGGACCGCGTACTGCTCGGTGGTGGCGGGAGCCCGAGCCATCCTCCAGCCGCCGGCACGACCGGACGGCGGATCGCGCTGCGCACCGAGACGTCGGTCGACCTGCGCGAACCGCAGCTCGCCGTTCGCCACTATGCCCGCGACGTCCGCTTCCACGGCGATGCCCAGGTGCAGAAGGTGACGCAGCGCCTTGCGCTGGGCGACCTCAGCGCGGGCAAACGCGTGCCCGGCACGACCCTCGTCACCAAGAGGAGGGCTGTATGACCCGGTCGGCCAACGGCTCGCATTCCCCCTCTTCCCCTCGCGGGACAGATCCCGCCCCGCAGGTCGCCCCCGCACCGCAGCGCACATCCACGCGCTTGCGGGCGCAACGGCCTGCCAGGGGACACGGCGTCGCGGGAGACGGCACGACCGTCTCCACCCGGCCGCGGACGGCACGTCCCACCAAGTCTAGAGCCACCGTCGCGGCAGGCGCTCGCCCTCTCGGCATCATTCCGCAGACGCTCGACGAGGCCCTCGCGCTCGCCCGCGTCATCGTGGCGTCAGGCCTCGTGCCGCGCGGCTTCGAAAGCCCGGAGGCCTGCGCGGTGGCGATCCTGCAGGGCCTGGAGGTGGGTCTTCCTCCGCTGGCGGCCCTGCAACGGATCGCCATCGTCGACGGACGACCGACGATCTGGGGTGACGCGGCTCTTGCGCTCGTCAGGGCCTCGGGGCAGGCGTCCTTCATCGAGGAGCGGTTGAAGGGCACCGGTCCGGATGACTGGTGCGCCGTCTGCACCGTGGGGCGGCGGGGAGAGCGGGAGCCCGTGGAGCGGTCCTTCGGTGTCGGCGATGCCCGTCGCGCCGGCCTGTGGGGCCGGCCCGGTCCATGGCAGCAGTATCCGCAGCGCATGCTGCAGATGCGTGCGCGTGCCTTCGCCCTGCGCGACGCCTTCCCCGATGTCCTTGGCGGCCTCTACCTGCGCGAGGAGATGGAGGACGGGATGAATGCGGGCGTGCCGTCACCGGTGCCAATGTCGTCGCACCGACCCGACACCGCGATCAGCCGCGAGACCGACAGGCCGCCAACCGTCGATCAAGCGCCAACCTCATCGCCGGACAACAACCCCTCTCCGCGCCAGGCTGCTGGGGCGCGTCCCCATCCGCGACGGGCCCCCTCCCCTTCCGA
>NZ_JBTSWJ010000038.1:0-1793 GCF_054612375.1 Alsobacter sp. R-9
TGCCGATCCGCGCACCGCCCCGAAGGCCAGGCGCAGACGACACCAGAAAAGCCAGACACGCCCCAGACGACAGCCCCCGCCGGACAGGCGCCGGGGCCGAAGGACGTTGTCTGGAGAGGAGAAAAGGCGAGTGCCGCGCTGAGTGCGGCGTGTCCAGCAAGGGCTGGATCCCCTTCCCGACCGGCTGCGCCGGTCGCCGGGGATGACGGCGGGATGCTGCCGGGCGAACGCGACACGGAGACTTTCCGCGCTGTCCGGAAGGGCCGAGGGACGGCTGGGAGGGCTGACCGCCGAGGAACCGCTCCCCCGGACCGGACTTGCGGGCCCCATCCTCCCCGCCGTCATCCCCGGCCGGAGCGCCGGAGGCGGGCGGCGGAAGGGGATCGGGACCGGTGGGCACAAACGAAAAACCCGCCTCCAGGAGGCGGGCGACGCTGCATCATTGGAAAGAATGGTCGGAGTGGCGGGATTCGAACCCACGACCCCTAGTCCCCCAGACTAGTGCGCTAACCGGGCTGCGCTACACTCCGACTGCGCGCCTTATAGGGGGCGGGGCGGCGAACTGCAACAGGCTCGGCGGAGCCCGGCTTCAGGTCCACAGGACCCTGACGACACTGCCGATGCGCTCGCGCCCGACGGGGCGCTCGCGGTCCCGTTCCGCCACGACGACGGACCCGCCGGCCTCGAGCCGCACCACCTTGCAGGGCTCGGTCAGCCCCTGGTCCTCCTCGTCGCGCAGCCGCACGAGGTCGCCGGGCCGGACGTCGTCGACATCCACGAAAAGGAAGGCGCCCATGAACTGCTCCGTCGATACACCACGCCCGGACGAACGTTTAACGGACGCTTAACCGACGCGCTGTGCGCGAACGCACAGACCCGGCCCGCCTGGCCCGACGCGCAAGGCGGCCGGCGCCGCCGCCCCGTTACGCGGACAGAAGCGCCACCATCGCCTGGATCAGGAAGCCGAGCACCACCATCACGGTGCCGGCGAGACCCATCTGCCTGTAGTGGGCCTCGGCCTCCGCCGCGCGGCCCGTGGCCGCCGCGGCGCGCGGCTCCTCGCCGATCCGGCCCGGCATGCCGTACTTGAAGAGCAGCAGGATTCCGCCGAGCGCCAGCAGCACGCCGATCGCCTGCCATCCCCCGGCCGTGATGTTGGACATGACCATCCCCCTGTGACGCGGTACCCGCCCGTCTACGTGGGACGGGCGGCTCCGATCACGCCGCCGCGAGGACGGATTGTCGCAGGCCCGGCCATGGTGCCCGGGCAGCGGGGGTCGATCAGGTCCGTGCGCCCCCTCAGGGGCAGGCCGGCTGACCGGGCCCGCCGCAGTTGCGCTGCTGACCGGGAGGCGGCCCCCGGCGCTGTTGCTGCTGCTGTTGTTGCTGCTGCAACTGCTGTTGCTGCCGCTGCATCTCCTGCTGGCGCTGCTGCATCATCTGCTGCTGCTGCTGCATCTGCTGCTGACGCTGCTGCTCCATCTGTCGCTGCTGCTGCATCTGTTGCTCGCGCTGCTGCTGCATCATCTGCTGCCGCTGCATCTCCTGCTGACGCTGCTGTTCCATCTGCCTCTGCTGGATCTGCTGCTGTTGCTGCTGCATCTGCTGCTGGCGCTGCTGCTCCATCTGTCGCTGCTGCTGCATCTGCTGGTCGCGCTGCTGCTGCATCATCTGCTGCCGCTGCATCTCCTGCTGGCGCTGCTGTTCCATCTGTCGCTGCTGGATCTGCTGCTGTTGCTGCTGCATCTGCTGCTGGCGCTGCTGCTCCATCTGTCGCTGCTGCTGCATCTGCT
>NZ_JBTSWJ010000039.1:0-1613 GCF_054612375.1 Alsobacter sp. R-9
GCCCCGCATGCGCTGCCGGTGTTCATCGGCGGGCCGGACGGCAGCGACCCGCTGCTGGTCGGCATGGCCGTCTTCCTGCTTCTGGCCGTGTTCTTCGTGGGGGTCGCGTTCCTCTACATCCACACGCTCCCCGAGCGGATGGCGCACAAGTCGCAGAAGCTCCAGTTCGAGATCGTGGCGGTGCTGGGGCTCCTTGCCCTGTTCACGCACATGCACGTCTTCTGGATCGCGGGGCTGCTGCTCGCCCTCGTCGACCTGCCGGACTTCGGCACGCCGCTGGGGCGCATCGCCGGCTCGCTGGAGAAAATGGCCGGCATCGAGCCCGGCAAGGGCAACGCCGAGGCCGAGGCCCTCCTGGACAAGAAGCACGGGGCCGACGACCGCGGCCACGCCGACGCGCACGCGCACGGAGGCTGACCGATGCTCGAACTGCTGCTCTGCTCGCTCGTCACGATCCTTCCCGACTACCTCTACCGGCGCTTCCGGCAGGGGAAGCGCTTCGGCCGGGAGATCACCCTCTTCTCCGTCTGGTACGAGCTGCGCTTCGGCATCGTCGGCTGCGTGATGCTGACGGTGGGCCTGATCACGGTGGTGTTCTACAACCACCCGAAGACGACCAACGTCACGTCGTTCTTCCGCACCGTGCCGATCGTGCCGGAGACGAACGGTCGGGTGGCCGAGATCTTCGTGCGGATCACCGACAGCGTCGCCAAGGGCGCGCCGATCTTCCGGCTGGACAGCTCCAAGCAGGAGGCGGCGGTCGAGACGGCCCGGCGGCAGATCGCCGAGGTCGAGGCGGCGATGACGGTGGCGCGGGCCGACCTCGCGGCGTCCGAAGGCCAGATCGTGCAGGCGCGCTCGGCGCTGCAGCAGGCGATCGACGAGCTGGAGACCAAGCAGGAGCTGAACCGCCGCGGCGCCGACATCGTCGCCCGACGCGAGATCGAGCGGCTGGAGAACGTGGTCGAGGGCCGCCGCGGCGCGGTGGACGCGGCCGTCGCGGGCAAGGAGGCCGTGCAGGCGAAGCTCGCGACGCTGCTTCCGGCGCAGAAGGCGAGCGCCGAGGCGGCGCTGTCGCAGGCGCAAGTCGACCTCGACAAGACGATGATCCGCGCCGGCGTGTCGGGGCGGATCGAGCAGTTCGCCCTGCAGGTGGGCGACATCGTCAACCCGTTCGCCCGGCCTGCCGGCATCCTCATTCCGGAGGGCTCGGGCCGCGGTGCGCTGCAGGCCGGCTTCGGCCAGATCGAGGCGCAGGTGATGCGCGTGGGCATGGTGGCGGAGGCCGTCTGCGTGTCGAAGCCCTTCACCGTCATCCCGATGGTGGTGACGAAGGTGCAGGACTTCATCGCGGCGGGCCAGTTCCGCGGCGGCGAGCAGCTGATCGACGCGGCCAACGTGACGCGGCCGGGCACCATTCTCGTGTCGCTCGAGCCGCTCTACGAGAACGGGCTCGACGGGGTGACGCCGGGCAGCAGCTGCATCGCCAACGCCTACACGAGCAACCACGACCTGCTGCAGCAGAAGGACATCGGCGCGCTGCGCCGCGTCGCGCTGCACGCCGTGGACGCCGTCGGCCTCGTCCACGCCATGCTGCTGCGCATCGAGGCCCT
>NZ_JBTSWJ010000040.1:0-889 GCF_054612375.1 Alsobacter sp. R-9
CCCCGCTTTGAACCTGTCAGCGGCGCTCCACCACCCTCCCATCGATTGTTCTTTTCCATTTCGAGTCCTTCCCTCCCGGCATCGGCCTTCGCGCCCGTGCCGCCCCGAGGTGCCGCGCTCTGACCCGGGCAATCTTGGCAATCGTCGGAACGTCCTGTCGCCGCGTCTTGCCTGAGTGACACGGCACGCAGAGCACCTGCATGTTGTCGGGAGTGTCCCGCCCGCCGAGGGCGAGCGGGATGACGTGATCGACGTCCCAGCGTGTGCCGGGTCTGAGGGCCCAGCCGCAGCGCTGACAGCGGCCGTTGGCGGCGATGAAGAGGTCCAGGCGCTCGCGGGTGGAGAGAGAGCGCCGGCGGTGAGGAGCCTCACGCATCGGCGCCTCCCTCGGGTTGCGGATGGGGGCCGCTGAGCGCACGAACACGCCCTTCATGACGCAGGAGAATGCGCTGAGCGCTCGCGGTCTGGTCGGAGCCCAGTGCTGCCAGGCGGTCGGCGAACTCATCGCGGATTTCGAGAAGCGTGGCCTCGTCGTGGGCACAGGCGAGGGCGTCGTCGTAGAGCGTCAGGGTCTCTGTCCCGGTCCCTCCACGGATCTTCGCCGACGTGGTCTCGTCCGCTGAAGGCGCCGAGGGTGGCGCGGCCGGGGCCGATGCCCGGACACGACCCGAAGGTTCCCGTCGCGTGGAGGGGCTCCGCGACGGCGATGGGCCTCTCCGCGTCTCGCTGGGCGCCACGGTCTCGCCGTCAGCGCGCTCGCGCTGTCCTGGAGTGCCACGGCCCGGCGACGGAAGGGTCCGGGGACGATCGACGATCCAGCCCGCCTCGCGTCGGAGCCTGAGCGCGACCCGGGCGTCGCGTGACAGCGACCGACGCAGTGCGAGGGTGG
>NZ_JBTSWJ010000041.1:0-841 GCF_054612375.1 Alsobacter sp. R-9
CTAGGGTCTGTACTCAATAAGGTCTAGCGGCGCGGTGGCGATGCTGATTCAAGGCTTCTGGAAAGGAGCCTTGTCATGGCGAAGCAGGTTCGATGGCTGAGCGATGAGGAGTGGGCTCGGATCGAGCCTCTTCTGCCTCGCGGGCGCAAAGGCGCTCACCGCGTGGATGACCGGCGGGTCATCTCCGGGATCGTCCACATGCTCAAGAGTGGTGCGCGTTGGCGCGACTGCCCGCCCGAGTTCGGGCCGTACACGACCGTCTACAATCGCTTCAACCGGTGGAGCCGTCAGGGGATCTGGCACGAGATCTTCTACGCTCTCACCGGGCACACGGGCATCTACTCGTCAGCCTCGATCGATGCGACCCACGTGAAGGCTCACCGCTCGGCATCGGGCGGAAAAGGGGGGACTTCGAGCAAGGCGTAGGTCGCTCGCGGGGCGGGCGCACGACAAAGCTGCACGGCTTGGTCGACGATCACGGCCGGCCCCGCATGCTGTTGCTGAGCGCCGGCAATACCAACGACATCACCCTGGCTGCCACCCTGGTGCGCGCAGCCGGGCCGATCCGTCGCCTGCTGGCGGACAAAGGCTACGACGCCGATCACCTGCGAAAGATGCTGGCCGCGCAAGGCACCGAAGCTGTCATTCCCTCCACCACCTCAAGACGCGCCCCGATCCCCTACGACACCGTCGCTTACAAGGGCCGAAACCGCGTCGAACGCATGTGGTGCCGCCTCAAAGACTTCAGGCGGGTCGCCACGCGCTACGACAAACTCGCACGCAACTACCTCGCAGGCGCACTCATCGCCGCCACTTGTGCTTACTGGATCAATTGAGTCCG
>NZ_JBTSWJ010000042.1:0-758 GCF_054612375.1 Alsobacter sp. R-9
ACTCCGGAGATTGACGATGAAGCGTGTTTTCCTGCTCGCGACGGTGGCTGCCGTGATGGCCGCGCCGGCGTTCGCGGCCGACCTCCCCTCCCGGGCTGCGCCGGTTGCTCCTGCCTATATGCCGCCGGCCTTCACGTGGACCGGCTTCTACGTGGGTCTGAACGCGGGCGTGGGCTGGGCCGACTCCCGTGACGTCTACATCACCGGCCCGGTCTCGGGCGTGGTGTCGGGCGGCGACGACGGCCGGTTCGTGGGCGGTGGCCAGATCGGCTACAACTTCCAGTCGGGCGCCTTCGTGTTCGGCGTCGAGACGGACATCCAGTACGTGGGTGACGGCGGCGGCCACGCGTGGGGCAACTACACGTGGTGGGCGAACGGCGGCAACGACGGCTACCTGGGCACGGTGCGCGCGCGCGTCGGCTACGCCATCGACCGCACGCTGCTCTACGTCACGGGCGGTCTGGCCTACGGCGGCCTGAACTCGAACCCGTTCACGGGCAACTCGACCAGCAACGTCGGCTGGACGATCGGCGGCGGCGTCGAGTACGCGTTCACCAACAACTGGACGGCCAAGATCGAAGGCCTGTACATCCAGAACGGGAACGACAACGAGGTGCGTTCGACGACGATCGCGGCCGGCGTCCTCCCGGCCGGCACCTACACCGCCACGACCAGCGGCGGCACCGGCGGCGGCCTCGTCCGCCTCGGCATCAACTACAAGTGGTAATCCCGCAGGCCGCCCCATGACGGCGGCCCGC
>NZ_JBTSWJ010000043.1:0-734 GCF_054612375.1 Alsobacter sp. R-9
TGACCTGCCACTGAGTTTTTCCTCCACCCGGAGTTAGAGTCCGGCCCTTCGAAGGGCGGACAGATGAAGCGAGCACGGTTCACGGAAGAGCAGATCATCGGCGTGCTGAAGGAGCATGAGGCCGGCGCGAAGACGGCCGATCTGGCGCGCAAGCACGGCGTCTCGGAAGCGACGCTCTACAACTGGAAGGCCAAGTACGGCGGCATGGATGTCTCCGAGGCCAAGCGGCTGAAGCAGCTCGAGGACGAGAACGCGAAGCTGAAGAAGCTCCTGGCCGAGCAGATGCTTGATGCAGCCGCGCTTCGTGAGCTTCTGTCAAAAAAATGGTAGGGCCCGCCGCCAAGCGCGCGGGTGTCGCGCACCTGCAGGCCGTCATGGGTCTTTCGGAGCGGCGGGCCTGCCTGATCATCGGAGCGGACCGGACGACGGTTCGCTATCGGTCCAGCCGGCCGGCGGACACGGAGCTTCGCACTCGACTGCGGGAACTGGCCAATGAGAGACGTCGCTTCGGGTATCGGCGGCTGTTCGTTCTGCTGCGGCGGGAGGGCGAGCCCTCGGGCGTCAACCGCATCCATCGGCTCTATCGAGAGGAAGGCCTCTCGGTGCGCAAACGACGCGCGCGACGCAAGGCCGTAGGCATGCGGGCGCCGATCCTGGTCGAGGCCAGGCCGAACGCACGCTGGTCGACCGATTTCGTACATGACCAGTTCGCCAACGGTCGGCGCCTGCGCATC
>NZ_JBTSWJ010000044.1:0-641 GCF_054612375.1 Alsobacter sp. R-9
CACATCCCGCTGTCGCGGAGCCACCTTGCCGGGAGGGCAGGTTGGCGAGGGCGTCTGCCCTTCTCGTGATGATGAGACGTTCGTAATGAAGAACGATGCGTTCGTCAAGGCGGATCATGCGATCGGTGCACGGCGCTTGTCGACGCCGCGGTCCGGCTGCGAATCACAGCGCGACAGACAAGCAAACAAGCTCCCCGCTGTCGCCATGACGACGACGCGATGCCCGCAGGCCGTCTCTGATCGTCCCTGACGGCACCCGTTGACGGCGCCATGGACCCGCAGCGGCCCCAAAGCAGGCCAAGCGAAGCGGAACTGGGAAATATCCCTCGTACTTTCAGCGATTTAGGGGATTGACGTCGACGCCCGGAGGCGGTCCACTTCCAACCGTGGCCGCTGGCAGGTGGTAACCGCGATAAGCGGCGGGCGCTGGCCGGGCCTGGGCCGCGGGGTGGCTTTCCCCACGCGGTCGGAGACCTGGGTTCGGGATGCGCGGACACCACGCACGTTCCGGGGAGGGACCGGAGACCGCCTCTGCAAGGAGGCCGTCGGAGGTTGGATCCCCGGAGAGCGTTGGACGGTGGGTCTGGGGCTGGAGATCCCCGGGGCCTTTTTGGAAGCCTCATCCCCCTGACGCTGTCGGG